>JAZPYP010000058.1:0-94922 GCA_045544255.1 Eubacteriales bacterium
ATTTCATTAGAATTTTCTGCTATCCGCCAAACCGCTCTCTACCGTGCGTCAAACCTAATGGTAACCGTTCCATTTTGCTCAATAGCAAAACACCACTTATACCATTAGGTTCTCCTTTTCCCCAACAAAACTTTTGTTTTGCTGGGGTGCCCCAAAAAACGCCGACGAGACCGGTTTGACGAATTCGGAAACATTTTTGAGAGTCTCATCAGCGTGTCAAAGATAATAAAACAGAGTTCTTTGACACGCTGAAAAACAGAGCAATTCCCTCGGGAATTGCTCTGTTTTTTTATTTTAATAGAAGCATATTGAAATATTGGAAAACCAACTGTGTCATCCAAAGAGCGGCAAAGGAAAGGGCAAGGAAAAGAATTTTCCTCTTTTTCTGCAGAGCCTTTGTTTCCTCTGAAGGAGTAAAGGCGGTCTTTTTGCAAAGAGCAGCCAAAAGGAAAACATTTGCGGCCATCAGAGTGATGCAACCAACCTCTGCGGCTATCGCTTGGCCGATGGCAATGGCAATGGCGGCAAGGGTTCCTCCCGCAGCGCCAACAAAGAAGCCTTTCATGCTCTTTTTTTCCATCTGCTCCCAATATTGCCTCTCTTCCAGCAAAAGCTTTGCATCGGGCAGCAGCTTTTTTCCGTTTTTATAAGAAAAGCCCGAAAGTAAGAAGCAGATAGAAAAAACTAAATAAAGGGCAATCAAAAAATAGTTCATTTATTTTTCGATCCTCCTGCATTCTAAATAGAAGCGCTTATCATGGGCATGGCCCATCGAGAAGGTTTTGCGGGGAAGCGCCCCATCTTTAATAACAGTGGGGAAGAGGCTCTCTTTTGCCACATCCGGTAAAATAAATCCAATGGAATCCTCTTCCATGCTCAATTCTTTGGTAATTTCCTCGCCATGAATGTAGTCCACTGTTCCGGCATTATCGGCAAGATACTGATCCAAAAGATTTTGCAGGCTTCCAACTGCCAGCTTGGAGCTTTCTTCTTCAAAGGACCATTCGGTGGCAATGCCTTTTTGAACCACTTGGATCTTCTGCTCAAATGCGCCGCCCTCTCTCAAGCCGTGCGCTTTCAGATAAGCCATTAATTTTTCGGTATCGGTATTGATAACAATTCTGTGGATCGGCTCAAATTGCAGGGCAGGGCTATGAAGATTGGTCAGCTCCACCAAGCAGTAGCGGGCAGGGTGATTTTTTGCTTCCTCACCCAATTCTTTTTTAAGATTTTCATAGCAAACCTTGGCAGTGGCAAGGGAATGGTTGCCATCGCCCATGGCAAAGAGCAGGGGATCCTTTTGCCCCTCCGCCAAGGCATAAAGAGCATCTAAAATGGGCGCGGCCTGCTTTTCATCGATGGCAAAGCCCTGCACCTTGCCGCCCTGCTCCATTAGCTCAAAATCATAGATTTTGGAGAATTTCTCTTGGCGGCTTTCCAAGGCTTCGATCACTGTGTATCGAGGATCATCGATCAGCACCATAATATGGGGCATTTCAATGGGCGCCTTCTCGCGAATGCGAATGCGAGGCGGCAACCGCTCCTCAACAGTGCCTTCGGTGGCTCTGCAAAGGGAAGCGGCGCCTTTATGATAATCGTAGCATTCCAGATCTAATGCGCCGATCAGCCCTTGGCGTAAAGAGCCGTCGTTCAGGGTTCTCTTAAGATAGATGAGGGTGTTCGGCAGAGTGCGAAACATTCCGTCGGCCATATATTGCCTCATGGTATTATAGATCATTTCCGGTTGCGCATTTTCAAGGTCGACCTCCGGAAGCATCAAATGCAGAGTGGAGGGTGCTTGGCCGATAAAGGAACGAACCCGCTCCCAATATTCCGGCTGGCTGGTATATTGATCGCAAGCCACAACACTCCATTTTTTCATATCCACATGCTTGGGTAATAAAATATCGCAAGGCTTAAAACTATTTTTCATCATGATTCTCCTTATTTCAAAAAGGCTTTGAATGCGCGAATGGTTTCGTAAACATCGGCTTTGGAAGCGATCTCCAGCGGAGCATGCATCGAAAGCAATCCAACGCCGATATCAACAGTATCAATATTGCGGTTGGCCATAAATTTGGCAACAGTCCCGCCGCCGCCGGCATCAACTGCGCCCAAAAGGCCGGTTTGCCAGCGAATTTCGTTATCATCAAAAAGCTTGGTGAAATAGTGCATGGTTTCGGCGGAGGCATCAGAAGTGCCGCCCTTGCCGCCGGAACCGGTATATTTGGTGATGCAGGGGCCATGGCTGAGGCGGCAGCAGTTCTGGCTTTCGGTGGGGGCAGGGTAGAGGGGATCGAAAGCGGCATTCACATCTGCCGATAAGCACTTGGAAGCATTAAAGATCTCCAAAATGCTCTCGCCCGGTGCAATCCGGCTGATAACAAGCTCCAAAAATTCGCTCTGCATTCCGCTAACGCCGCAGGAGCCGATCTCTTCTTTATCGACCAGCGCAACCAAAGCGGTATGGGCGGGGGCTTTATCTACCTGCATCAGCGCTTCAAATGCAGTGTAGGCGCAGATGCGGTCATCATGCCCGTAGGCGGCGATGAGGCTCTTATCAAAGCCCAGCTCCGCAGGATCAAATTTCGGCACTAAAGTGAGCTCGGCCGAGATAAAATCCTTTTCTTTGATTCCGTATTTCTCATTTAATAGATTGAGAATGGCGCTCTTTACCTTATCTTTATCGGCTTCCATATCGGGAATATTTCCTGCAATGGCTCGCAGATTTTCGCCCTCCACCACTTTAGAAGCGGTTTTCTCCATCTCTTTGCGGGAAAGATGGATTAAAAGCTCGGAGATGCAGAAGGTATAGTCGTTGCCTGCAAGATCCACCGTCGTGCCGTCTTCCAAGATCACAACGCCCTCCAGTGCAAGGGGAATCGTCGTCCATTGATATTTTTTTATGCCGCCGTAATAATGGGTGCGAAGCAAGGCCAATTCCTCGCTTTCATAAAGAGGGCAGGGCTTCAGGTCGATGCGGGGGGAATCCAGATGGGCGGCGGCAAGGTGAATTCCTTCTGCCTCAGGCAGCGTTCCTTTAATACCAAGATAGATGGCGCGGCCCCGATTTTCCATATAGAATTTATCGCCGGGCTGCAAAACATCGCCCTTATTCAAGGGCTTAAAGCCCATCTCTTCGGCCCGCTTTTTGAAATAAGCGGTGCAGCTGCGCTCAGTCTTGCAGTTTTTCATAAACTCCATGTAGCCTGCGGCGCATTCAAAAATTGCGGGAATCTCTTCCTTGTTTTCATAAATGTTTTTGCTCTTGTAAAATAAGCTCATTCTGTTCCTCCTGCTCTCTGCTGATATTTTTCTTGATATTTTAAAACCTTATCGATATAATCGTTGGTTTCATTAAAAGGGGTTGTTTTAATGGTTTTTCCATCCTCGGAATAGCGGCTATCCTTCAGCCATTTGATCACATTGCCCCGCCCTGCATTATAAGCCGCAAGAGTCGTTGCCGTATCTTCAAATTCTTCCGATAATAAAGATAGAATCAGGCAGCCGTAGCGAATATTGATTTCGGGCTTTAAGAGATCCTCAACCGTATATTTAGCATTGATTCCTTCCCGATAGATGGCCCATTTGAGGGTTTCTTCCGTGATCTGCATCAGCCCATAAGCATCTGCGTGAGAGATGGCTTTGGGATCAAAATTGCTCTCTGCTTTGACCACTGCCAATACCAAACTCGGATCCAGATCGTTCTTTGCGGCATAATGCTTGATGGTTTTCTCGTATTCCGCATGAATAGCAGGGGTAATGGAGAAATAAGGGCGCAGGATCAAAAGGAGCGCCGCCGCAAGGGTAAGGGCCAAAAGGGCAATGCCGAAGGCTTTATAATGCTTACCCATGGATCACCTCAAGCAAGGCCTTCGCCTTTTGCCGAAATTCTTCTTCCGAGCCATCGTTGATGATGGTAAAATCGCTTCTGCTGCTATAATATTCAGCCTCTTTTTGGCTGGATAAGCGCCGCTCGGCATCGGCAAGGCTCAAATGATCCCGCTCCGTAATGCGGCGGATGGCCGCCTCCCTCGGCGCCACAACGCTGATGATTTGGTCGCATCGGGCATCCAATCCGCTTTCAAAGAGGGTTGGTGCATCTAAAAGAATATGGCGGTCTTTATTTTCTTCCAATATTTTCTCAATATGGGCGGCAATCAAGGGTAAAACGGTTTGGTTAAGCCGCTGGGTTTCTTGGGGATTGCCCATGGTTTTCTGCCTTAAAATCGCTCGCTCCAAAGCGCCGCCTTTAATGCATTCCTCTCCGAAGGCTTCTGCAATTTTTTTCAAAACAAAAGGATCTTTATAAACTTCCTCATGCACAATTTTATCGCAATCCAGCGCTAAATACCCCGCCTTCGCAAAAAGGGCGGAAAGGGTGGTTTTTCCGCTGCCGCTAAAACCGGTCAGGCCGATGATGCTTTTTGCCTCGATGATGCGGAAGGAAGCAGCGCGCAAAAGCCGATTGCAGATGGCAAGCCCCTCGCCTTCCTTGGAAGGCATCATGGCAAAGATTTCCTTGCAGCAAAGCCCATCGAATTCCCGCAGCGCCTTGAAGAGCGCTTGGGATTGGGAGCGGGGATCCTTTTCGGAACCAAAGGAGATTGCATTTTTGAATTGGTGCAAATATTCATCGAATACCAGCATCCAAACGCCCTCTTTTTCCCGCTCCTTCAGGGCTCTGCATACCGCTTTTGCATTTCCTTTAATAATGGTGAGCGGCGCCTTGGGCGCATAATGGCGGTGAAGCATTCCGGGGGAAGAAACCTTTTGCCCTTCCTTCACCGGCGCCAAAACTGCCGGATCGATCTCCACCGAAAATCCAAGAGCTTCCAGCATGGCAGGAGTGATTCCGCCGGGGCGCAGAAGCTTAAGCCTTTTTCCGCCAAGGGGCAAAAGAACGGTGCTTTCAAGGCCGATCTCGCAGCTTCCGCCATCTAAAATGGCATCAACCTTGCCCCAAAGATCCTCTTTGCAATGAGCAAAGCAGGTGGGGGAAGGGCGCCCCGAAAGATTGGCGCTGGGGGCCACAATAGGAACCCCTGCAGCTTGGATCAATCCCAAGGCAATGGGGTGGGCGGGGCATCGAACCGCTACTGTATCAAGCCCTGCCGATACAATTTTCGGAACCTGCTCGGTGCGCGGCAGCACCAAAGTGAGCGGGCCGGGCCAAAATTCATCGGTCAGCGCCTGAAGCTCCTTTGGAAACTCTTTTACCAATCCGCTCAGCATGGAAATATCGCTGATATGAGCAATAAGGGGATTATTGGCCGGCCGATTTTTTACCATAAAGATTTTGGCCACTGCCTCGCTATCCAATGCATTGGCGCCAAGCCCATATACCGTTTCGGTAGGGAAGGCCACCAATCCACCCTTGCGGATCAGCGCCCCGCATTCCGAGAGGGCATTATTCGGTTGTTGATCCTTTTGGCAAGGGTAGAGGATTGTTTGCATGATCAGTTTTGTTCCCCTTTCAGTTTTTCAGCTTGATCGCTGGTAACTAAAGCATCAATGATTTCGTCCAGATCCCCGTTCAGGATCTGCTCCAATTTATAAAGAGTAAGGCCGATGCGATGATCGGTCATTCTTCCTTGCGGATAATTATAGGTGCGGATCCGCTCGCTGCGATCGCCGGTTCCCACTTGGCTCTTTCGCTCGCTTGCCACTGCCGCTTCTTGCTTGGCGCGCTCTATCTCTGCAAGGCGGGAGCGCAAAATCTTCAGCGCCCGTTCTTTATTTTTATGTTGAGAGCGCTCGTCTTGGCATTCAACTACCAGCCCTGTGGGAAGATGAATAATGCGAATGGCGCTTTCTGTTTTATTCACATGCTGCCCGCCTGCACCGCTGGAGCGAAAGGTATCGATTTGAAGATCGGCCATGTTGATTTCAAAATCAACCTCTTCCATCTCCGGCAAAACTGCAACAGTAGCGGTAGAGGTATGAATGCGGCCGCCGCTTTCTGTTTCCGGCACGCGCTGCACCCGATGAACTCCGCTTTCGAATTTATAGCGGGAGAAGGCGCCTTCGCCTTTAATGGAAAAGGCAATCTCTTTAATGCCGCCAAGCTCGGTATCGTTAAGATTTAAAATCTCATATTTAAAGCCTTTGCTTTCGGCATACATGGTATACATGCGAAATAAAGTTGCGGCAAAAAGCATGCCTTCCTCGCCGCCTGCACCGCCGCGGATTTCGATGATAACATTTTTATCATCGTTTTCGTCTTTGGGGAGCAGAAGGATCTTTAATTCCTCGGCGCAGCGCTCCATTCCGGCGCGCCCCTCTTTGTATTCTTCCTCGGCCAGCTCCTTCATATCCGGATCCGGCCGCTCTTCCAAAAGGGCTTCCGCCTCTTTATAGCTTTGTTCAAAACTGCAATATTCCCGAAATTTTTCCACTAAAGGAGCAAGCTGCTTATATTCCTTCATTAAAGCCGCATAGGCCTTCTGATCGCATAGGATTTCAGGATTGGTCAGCATCTGCCCGATCTCATCATAGCGGGCCTCAATAGATTTTAGTTTATTGATCATCTTCTTCTCTTTCGATCTTTTTAATATTTTTTTCGATCTTTAATCGAGGGGCCATAATTTCATGGCCGCATTGAAGGCAGCGGATCTTGAAATCCATTCCCACTCGCAAAACCGTAAAGCGGCTTCCGCCGCAGGGGTGCTTTTTCTTCATGGTAATAATATCTGCAATCTGCACATCCATATTAAAGGAAACACCTCCACTACATAAAATTTCACCATAATTATATCATATTATTTTAAACCTTTCAAATCATAAGTTTACCAAAATAAGTTATAGATAGGGCCGGCTTTTCATATATATTTTACCAAAGACTCGTTGGAAAGGATAGAAATTATGATGAGGGAAGAATACCGTCCGGAAGGATGCGAGAGGGCGGAAGAGCGGATATATCTTGAATCGATGCAGGGGCTTATTCGCGCCTGCGAAGAGGAAGTGATCCTTCAAGCAAGATGCACTCTTTGCGATAGCGAACATAATCTTTATGTGAATTTTGGTTTCATGGATGGATTTATTCCAAGGGAAGAGGCTGCCATGGGAATCAAAGAGGGCATGGTCAAGGATGTGGCGATTATCACAAGGGTGAATAAAATGATCTCTTTTGTTGTGCAAGGTTTTATTGAGCGGGAGGGGAAGCAGATGGCGCTTCTTTCTCGCAGGGCCGCCCAGCAGCGATGCGCCGATTATCTTTATGCAACTCTTGAGCCGGGGATGGTGGTAGATGCAAGAGTTACCCATCTGGAGCAGTTTGGTGCTTTTGTGGATCTTGGTTGCGGGGTGATCTCCATGATTCCTATCGACCGAATCTCTGTATCCCGAATTCGCCATCCGGATCATCGCTTTGTATGCGGAATGCGGATTCGGGCAGTGGTTTTGAAGGTGATGCAGGAGGAACGCAGGATCCTTCTTTCTCATAAAGAGCTTTTAGGGAGCTGGGCCGAAAATGTGGCAAAATTCCAAGCGGGGCAAACCGTTAGCGGAATTATTCGCAGTGTTGAAAACTATGGAGTATTTGTGGAGCTTGCGCCAAATCTTGCGGGCCTTGCCGAGCTTTGCGATCAGGCGGAGCCGGATCGGTATGTAGGGGTATATATCAAGAGTATTCTGCCCGAAAAGATGAAGGTGAAGCTTGCAATTGTGGATCTTGGGGATCCCATTGAAAAGCCTGCTCCGTTTACATATTTTTTTGATGGCGATCATATGGACCGATGGGTTTATTCCCCGCCGGAAAGCCCGCGGTTAATGGAAGAAACCTTTGAATAAAAAAGAAAAAGGCTGCACCGAATTTTCGGCGCAGCCATAAGCTTTTATAATAAAATTATTCAGCTTCTTTTCTCTTAGCGAAGCAATCGCTGCAATAAACAGGGCGATCCTCGGTGGGCTTGAAGGGAACCTTGCAATCAACACCGCAATCAGCGCAAACTGCATCATAGAAGGTCTTTGCGCCCTTGGCAGCATTCTTGCGAGCGTCCCGGCAGGCTTTGCATCTCTGGGGCTCATTTTGGAAGCCCTTCTCTGCATAGAATTCCTGCTCACCGGCGGTGAAGACGAATTCGTTGCCGCAATCTTTACAGATCAGTTTCTTGTCTTCGTACATTGTTTTTTCCTCTCTCGTGGTAAAAATATTTTTCACCCCTAACGGAATTGAACCGTTCCCTCTGATAAATCAGCGCTCCGCCACAAAGCTTTTCGGGGCATTCAACTATGATAATTTGCTTCGAATGCGGCAAAGGGCATTAGATACCGATTTTTCGCTGCAATGAAGCAGATGGGATATTTCGCGATAGGTAAGCCCGTCCAGATATAGAAAAAGAACCTGCTTTTCTAATTTGGAGAGCTGATGCTCGGCTATCGCTAAGATCGATTCTAAGGTTTCTCGGATAATGACGAGATCCATCGGGCTATCATAGCTGAAAAGGGGAGTGGAATGAAGCTCCACTGATTTGTTGAGGGGGGCATGTTTCAGCCCATGGGCCTCTTTGATCGCAGATATGATATTATTATGGATGCAAGTCCTTGCATAGGCAAGGAAATCTGCTCCTTTGGCAGGATCATAGCTTTGGATCGCGTTGTGCAATCCAATGCGCGCTTCCTGCAAAAGATCTTCCTTATCCGCGCCGATGATGAAATATCGGCCGGTCAATCTTTGAAGCAAGGGAGTAAGCTGCAGAATGATTTCATTCTGGGCGGAATGCTTCCCGCTCTGCGCGGCGGCTAAAAGCTCTGGGGAAATTGAAAAACCAGCACGCATAATAAAACTCCTAACGCTCTAATCATACAAATTATATAGTAGGAAAATGACTTTGTCAAGGACAAATGTAAAAATTTTTTAAATATTCTGCATATTTTTTGTCTATTTTCCAAAAAAGAAGCAAAAAACGGGAAAAAAGGTATAACTTTTTTAAAAAAACTCTTGATTTTGGAAAAAAAGAGTGGTAGAATATTCAAGCATATTGGAAAAATGATGACAAGGAGGTGTATCCCATGCCCAATATTAAGTCTGCTAAGAAGAGAGTTTTGGTAACCGAGACCAAGAGCCTGCAAAATAAAATGCTCAAGTCCGAGCTCAAGACCCTCGTGAAGAAGTTTGAGGCCGCTGTTGCTTCCGGTGATAAGGAAGTAGCAACCGAGGCTTATAAGCTGGCTGTTAAGAAGATCGACAAGGCTGTAGGAAAGAGTATTATCGCTAAGAATACCTCCAACAGAAAGAAGAGCAAGATGACCTTGAAGCTGAATAAGATGGGTGCATAAGGCTCTTTATCAGTGTCTTTCATAAAATCCTCTGCGTTTGCAGAGGATTTTTGATTTTTCGGGGTGGCTTGACATCCGCCGAAATTGATTTTATAATAAAATAAAATCCTTTATAAACAGGTGAACCTATGAAAAGATTTCTCTCTCTTTTTTTGATCCTTGCCGCGCTTTTTTCTCTTTCCGGATGCGATTCCTTTGAAGATACTCCCGAAACCGATGCGGCTTTTGCGGCTTATGAAGCGGCAGTAAAGCAAAGTATTGCCCATAAAAAAGGGGCCATCACCGTGATGACCGAAAATAAAGATACTGTTGTGGAAAATGTGGATTCCATCGGTGTGATCGAATATTCTTATGCAACAGATGAAGCGGGAAAGGTTTCCTTTGAGCGCAATGACTTCACCAATGGGGAAGAGGTTGCCGCTTATTATAGCGATGGCAAAGCCGCTTTCCAAATGGATATGGCCACCGGTAAGTGGGTGGATGTAACAGAAGTGAGCGGCGCCATGCTGGAGCATGATAAAAATATTTTCAATAATCTTTCTCTCTTCCGTATTGATCATAATTTCCGCTATAGTAAGCGCTTTTATGAATCGGTTTCCATGGAGGAGGCCCAGGGCGAGAAAATCATTACCGTTGTAATAAAAAATAGCGAGCTGGATGCCATGTTTGATCTTTCCGATGAAAAAGAAATTCGGCGAGAGATGTGCAGTCAGGTTCGAAAATTTTATGTGAATGAAGAGGGCGATTTTTATAAAATCGCCATCGAAACGCTGCAGAATGTAACCTATAAGGGAAAAAGCGGCACCCTCTCCAATAAAATCGATGTAACATTAAATTATGAAGATTAAAAACTGCCATAGACCAATAGCGGTCTATGGCAGTTTTAATTCATTATTTTTCTTCTTTGTGCCGATAGCGCAGCGCTTCGGCAATATGGGCAAATTGAATGATCTCCTCTCCCGCTAAATCTGCAATGGTGCGGGCAACCTTTAAGATGCGATAATAGCCTCTGGCGGAAAGATCCATCTTATCGAAGCTATCCTTTAAAAAACGCTCTGCATCAGGGGCAAGGGGGCAATATTTCTTCGTCATGGGAGAGGTGAGATCGGCATTTTTAGTGATGCTCTCCTCTTTATAGCGTTCAAGCTGCCGCTCTCTTGCGGCGATCACTCTGGCGCGAATGGCGCTTGAAGGCTCTCCCGGAGCCTTGGTGCTCAGCTCCTCATAGGAAACCGCCGGCACCTCAATATGCAGATCGATCCGATCCAAAAGGGGCCCCGAAACCCGCCTGCGGTAGCGCATGATCTGGCCGGGAGAGCAGGTGCAAGCTTTGGTGGGGTGGCCGAGAAAGCCGCATTTGCAAGGATTCATGGCGCAAATGAGCATCACATTGCATGGGTAAGTTACCGCCCCTGCGGCTCTTGCAATGGTAATTTCGTTATCCTCCAGCGGGGCGCGCAGGGAATCCAAAACCTGCGGCATAAATTCCGGTAATTCGTCAAGGAACAATACTCCGTTATGAGCCAAGGATAATTCACCGGGCATCATGTTGGCCCCGCCTCCGCACAGAGCGGCATAGGTGGCGGTATGGTGAGGGCTGCGGAAAGGGCGCACCGAGCGGATTTTTCCCTCCAGCTTGCCTGCTACCGAGAAGACCTTGGTGCAGTCCAGCGCCTCTTCATAAGTCATGGGCGGCAAAATGGTAGGAAGCCGCTTGGCCAGCATGCTTTTTCCGCTTCCCGGTGGGCCGCTCATGCAAAGGTTATGGCCGCCGGCGGCTGCAATTTCCATGGCGCGGCGGGGAATCAGCTGACCTTTCACATCGGAAAAATCGATCCCCAATTCCTCCTGCTCTTCATTAGGCTGAAAGGGAAGGGGCGTAATGGGGCGGATATCGCTTTCATGGCGAATGATCTGCAAAACCTCTTGAATGGTCCCAACAGAATAGATGAAAAGATGATCGATATAACAAACTTCCGCTTCATTTTCTTTGGGAATAAAAATGGCCCGATATCCCATCTCTCTGGCCTTCAAAGCCATGGGTAAAACACCTTTAACAGGGCGAATTTCTCCAAAGAGCGAAAGTTCTCCGATAAAGGCGATTCCTTCGGGAATAGGGGGCAGATTGCCGCTGCAGCTGAGAAGCCCCAGCAGCATGGCTAGATCAAAAACAGGCCCTGCCTTTTTGGTGTCGGCGGGAGCGAGATTCACAGTGATTCTTCCAACGGGAAATTTAAATCCCGCATTCTTTATGGCGCTGCGCACCCGCTCTTTGGATTCTTTTACTGCCGCATCCGGCAATCCAACGATTTCAAAGGCCGGCAGCCCCGATGCCAAATCAACTTCAACCGTAACCGGAAAGGCCTCGATTCCTTCCAGCCCGAAAGAGATCATTTTCGATACCATATCATCCCACCTTGCTAAAGCAAAAATCCCCATAAAAGACGATTTTTTCCTGAATTTCGATTTTATTATACCTTTTACATGAATAAAATGCAAATAAAATGTAGATTTTCGTCAAAAAATTCTTGAATTGACTCTTTACACTTTGAAAAATTCGTGTTAGAATAACAGATGGATTTTAATAATATTTTTTATAGGAGGCTACTATGGCAAGAAAAATGAAAACCATGGACGGCAACAACGCTGCGGCGCACGTTTCCTATGCGTTCACCGATGTTGCGGGTATCTACCCGATCACTCCGTCCTCCGTAATGGCTGAAATGACTGATAAGTGGTCCGCAGAGGGCCGTATCAATGTGTTCGGTCAGAAAGTTAAGGTAGTTGAGATGCAGTCCGAGGGTGGCGCTGCAGGTACTGTGCATGGCTCTTTGGCTGCCGGTGCTCTTACCACCACCTATACCGCTTCTCAGGGTCTTCTGCTGATGATCCCCAATATGTATAAGATGGCCGGTGAGATGCTGCCCGGAGTTATCCATTGCTCCGCCCGCGCTTTGGCTTCTCATGCGCTCTCTATCTTTGGCGATCATTCCGACGTTATGGCTTGCCGCCAGACCGGTTTTGCTATGCTTTGCGCAGGCAATGTGCAGGAAGTTATGGATCTGGGCGCTGTGGCTCATCTTTCCGCAATCAAGGGTAAGGTTCCCTTCCTCCATTTCTTTGATGGTTTCCGCACCTCTCATGAGCTGCAGAAGATCGAGATCTGGGATTATGAAGACCTGAAGGATATGCTGGATATGGAGGCCGTTGCAGAGTTCCGCAATAAGGCTCTCAACCCCAATCATCCCGTGCTCCGCGGTTCTGCTCAGAACCCTGATATCTTCTTCCAGGCTCGCGAGGCTTGCAATAAATATTACGATGCTCTGCCCGCAGTAGTTGAAGAGTATATGGGCAAGGTTAACGAAAAGATCGGCTCCAATTATCAGCTCTTCAATTATTATGGTGCTGCTGATGCTGAAGAGGTTATCGTGGCAATGGGCTCCGTTTGCGATACCATTGAGGAAACCATCGATTATCTCAATGCCAATGGCTCCAAGGTTGGCCTTGTAAAGGTTCGCCTCTATCGTCCTTGGTCCTCTGCTCATCTTCTTGCTGCTCTGCCCAAGACTGTGAAGAAGGTTGCAGTATTGGATCGCACCAAAGAGCCCGGTTCCTTGGGTGAGCCCCTCTATCTTGATGTTGTTGCTGCTCTGGCTGAATCCGAGTTCAAGAACGTGAAGGTTGTTGGCGGCCGCTATGGTCTTGGTTCCAAGGATACCACTCCTGCCAATATCGCAGGTGTTTATGCCGATCTGAAGAAGGACGAGCCCAAGGCTCGCTTCACCATCGGTATTGTAGATGATGTTACCAATCTGTCTTTGGAGAATGTGGATGTTGAAACCGCTCCCGAAGGCACTATCTCCTGCAAGTTCTGGGGTCTTGGCTCCGATGGTACCGTTGGTGCTAATAAGAACTCCATTAAGATCATCGGTGATCATACCGATAAGTATGTTCAGGCTTATTTTGAGTACGATTCCAAGAAGAGCGGTGGTATTACCAAATCCCACCTGCGCTTCGGTGATACTCCCATTAAGTCCACCTATTTCATCACCAAGGCTGATTTCGTTGCTTGCCATAATCCTTCCTATATCGATAAATATGATATGGTTCAAGAGATCAAGAAGGGCGGCTCCTTCCTGCTCAACTGCCCCTGGTCTGTTGAGGAATTGGAGGAGAAGCTTCCCGGTAAGGTAAAGAAATATCTTGCTGAAAACGAGATCAACTTCTATGTGATCGATGGTATCAAGATCGCTCGCGAGATCGGTCTTGGCGGCCGTATCAATACTATTCTGCAGTCTGCTTTCTTTAAGATCGCTAAGGTGATCCCCGAAGCTGAAGCAGTTCAGTATATGAAGGATGCTGCAACCTATTCCTATAGCAAGAAAGGCCAGCATATCGTTGATATGAACCATCAGGCAATCGAAGCCGGTGTGAATAGCGCCGTTAAGGTTGAGATTCCCGCTTCTTGGAAGGATGCCACCGATGAAACTGTGGTTGCTACCGTTGATTGCGATCGCGCTGCTTTGAAGGATTATGTTGAAAATATCCTGATCCCCGTAAATGCTCAAAAGGGCGATAAGCTCCCCGTATCTGCTTTCGAGACCTATGTGGATGGTCATATGGAGCAGGGTGCTGCTGCATTCGAGAAGCGCGGTATCGCTGTTGATGTTCCCCAGTGGATTCCCGAAAATTGTATCGAGTGTAACCAGTGCGCTCTGGTTTGCCCCCATGCAGTTATTCGTCCCTTCGCTCTGAATGCAGATGAGCTTGCTGCTGCTCCCGAAGGCATGAAGACCAAGAAGATGCTGGGCAAGGGCCTTGATCATCTTACCTTCACCATGGCTGTATCTGTTCTGGATTGTACCGGTTGCGGTAGCTGCGCTGCTATCTGCCCCGCTAAGAATAAGGCTCTGGTAATGGCCGGCTTGGATACTCAGGTTGGCGAGCAGAAGAATTATAACTATAACGTGAATAACGTTTCCGTGAAGCCCGAAGTAAACGAAACCTTCAAGGTTGAAACTGTGAAGGGTTCCCAGTTCAAGCAACCCTTGCTTGAGTTCTCCGGCGCTTGCGCAGGCTGCGGCGAAACTCCTTATGCCAAGCTGATGACTCAGCTCTTCGGCGATCGGATGTATATCTCCAATGCCACCGGTTGCTCCTCCATCTGGGGCGGTTCTTCTCCTGCAACTCCTTATACTGTTAATAAGGAAGGCCATGGTCCCGCTTGGGCAAACTCCCTCTTTGAGGATAATGCCGAGCATGGCTACGGTATGTATCTGGGTGCTACCCAGTTGCGTGCAAATGTAACTGCAGATATCGAAGAGCTCGAAGCCATGACCACCAATGATGCCCTGAAGGCTGCTATTGCTGCATGGAAAGAGACCTATAACGATACCAAGGCTAATACCGCTGCTGCCGAGGCTCTGATTGCCGAGGTTGAGAAGGTTGATTGCTGCGAGAAGGGCAAGGCTCTTGCTGCCAAGATCCTCTCCCAGAAAGATTTCATTGCCAAGAAGTCCGTTTGGATTCTGGGCGGCGATGGCTGGGCTTATGATATCGGCTTCGGCGGCTTGGATCATGTTCTTGCTTCCAATGAGGATGTAAATATCCTGGTATTCGATACCGAGGTTTATTCCAATACCGGTGGTCAGGCCTCCAAGGCAACTCCTTCCGGTTCCATCGCTCAGTTTGCTGCTGCCGGTAAGGTAACCAAGAAGAAGGATCTGGGCGCTATCGCTCGCTCCTATGGTTATGTTTATGTGGCTCAGGTATCTATGGGCGCTGATTATAATCAGTGCGTTAAGGCCTTTGCCGAGGCTGAAGCTTATAATGGTCCTTCCATCATCATCGCTTATGCTCCCTGTATCAACCATGGTATCAAGGGCGGTATGGGCGGCTCCATGGCAGAGTCCAAGAAGGCTGTTGAGTCCGGTTATTGGCAACTCTATCGCTATAATCCTGCTGCAGAGGAAGGCAAGAATCCTCTCACTGTGGATTCCAAGGAGCCCAAGATGGATTATCGCGAGTTCATTATGAACGAAGTTCGCTATAATTCTCTTTATAGAGCTAATCCCGAGCGTGCAGAAGTTCTCTTCAGCGCCGGTGAAAAGGCTGCAACCGAGAAGAGAGAAACTCTTGTTAAACTCTCCCAGCTGTAAGAATTAAATAAAGATAGGGTATTCTTCGGAATACCCTATTTTTTGCAAAAAATGCAGGAAAAATGAATAAAATACCTTGACAAACCAATGCTTGCAGGCTTATAATATTTACAATATTTTTTAGAAAGGCGGCAGAAAAAATGCGTTATTTTAATCGATTTTATTATTGTAATTCGGACTTTCTGTCTGCCAAGACCTGCGAGCGCTAAAAGTTTTTTCGGCGTTTGCCTGAAGGATAGATCAGAAAGCCCGCGCTTCCGTATGCAAAAAAAGCATTACGGTTCAAGCGGGCTTTTATTATTTTAGGTATTGAGGAAGAAAAATGAATATCTCTCAAAAAATGATGCAGCTTGGGCAAAAGCGCTCCTGCATTCGTGAAATCTTTGAATATAGCAAAAAGCGCAAGGCCGAGATCGGCGCAGAAAAGGTTTTTGATTTCAGCATCGGCAATCCAAGCGTTCCTGCGCCCAAGGAACTCACTCAAGCGATGGAAAGGCTTCTTAAAGAGCGGGATCCGGTGGAGCTCCATGGCTATACCTCCGCCCAAGGGGATCCTTGGGTTCGCCAAAGAATTGCAGAAGATCTGAATCGGCGCTATGGAGCAGATGCCGATCCGAACTTAATTTATATGACCTGCGGTGCCGCCGCTTCTCTCACCATTTCTCTTCATGCTGTTATTGAGCCTGAAGATGAAGTGGTTGCATTTGCACCATTCTTTCCCGAATACCGCGTTTTCGCCGAAAAAGCAGGGGCAAAATTCAGGGTGATCTCCGGTAAAGAGCCGGATTTTCAGCCGGATCTTGCTGCATTAGAGCAGGTGATAAATAAAAAAACATAAGCCATTATCATCAATTCCCCCAATAATCCGTCCGGCGCAATTATTTCCCCCAAAAACCTCGCTGCTCTCGGTGCATTGCTGAAGAAGAAAAGCGAGGAGCAGGGGAGCCCTATTTATCTGATCTCCGATGAGCCTTATCGGGAACTGAATTGGACCGATGAAAAGGTTCCTTATATTGGAAATTTTTATGATAATACGCTTGTTTGCTATTCTTTCAGCAAAGCAGTATCCTTGCCGGGGGAGCGAATAGGCTATATTTTGGTCTCTCCCAAAGCCCAAGGGGCAGAAGCCCTTTATGCGGCAGTTTGCGGTGCGGGAAGAGCCCTTGGCTTTGTTTGCGCACCGAGCCTTTTGCAATATGCAGTGGGCGAGTGCGTGGATGCGGTTTCGGATTTTAGCGTTTATCGCAAAAACCGCGCCTTGCTGCTGCGGGAGCTTTCCCGCATCGGCTATGAAGTGATTCCTCCCGATGGCGCTTTTTATCTCTTTATGAAGGCGCCGGAGCCCGATGCCAATGCTTTTTGCGAGCGAGCCAAAGGGCATGAGTTGCTTTTGGTGCCGGGGGATGATTTTGGCTGCTCCGGTTATGTCAGAATTGCCTATTGCGTATCAACCGAGCAAATTTTAAATTCAATTCCCGCTTTTGAGCAATTATATAAGGAATATAAGGATTAAAAATCATGAGTAAATTGGATGAAGCAAGAAAAAAGATTAATGAGATCGATCAAAAGATGGCCGATCTTTTTGCCGCTCGCATGAAGGCGGTTGAAATGGTGGCGGAATATAAGATGGAGCGCGGTCTTCCCATTTTGGATACTTCTCGCGAAGAAGAGGTGATCCGCCGCAATGCCGCTTATATGGAGAATGAAGCGCTGAAATCATATTATGTAAACTTCTTAAAATACAATATGACTCTCTCTCGCAGCTATCAGCGCAGGCTTTTAGAGGGAATGCAGGTGGCATATAGCGGAGTGCCCGGTGCTTTTGCCGATATTGCCGTTAAAAAGATCTTTCCCGATGGCACCGCAGTGCCCTATAAGGATTTTAAAGCCGCTTATGAAGCGGTGGTTAACGGTGAATGCGATTGCGCAGTATTGCCTATTGAAAACAGTTATAACGGTGATGTTTCGCAGGTGATGGACCTTGCCTTTTTTGGGGAGCTTTCCATCAATGGTGTTTATGATATGGAGATTGTGCAGAATTTGATCGGCAATGAGGGGGCAACGCTTCGCATGATCAAGGAAGTGATCAGCCACCCGCAGGCCCTTGGCCAATGCGCCGATTATATTCGGGACCATGATTTTATCTCCCATGAGGCTACCAATACCGCAGTTGCCGCGAAAATGGTAGCGGAATCCGGCCGTAAGGATTTTGCCGCCATTGCCAGCGCGGAAACCGCCGAGCTTTATGGCCTGAAGGTTTTGGATAAAAAGATCAATGAAAGCAGCTCTAATACCACTCGATTTGCTGTTTTTTCTCGCTTTTCCAGCCGCAATGCGGTGAAAGATGGTTACTTTGTAATGAATTTCACCGTTAAAAACGAAGCCGGTTGCCTTGGTAAAGTGATCTCCATTATCGGTGAGCATGGGTTTAATCTGCGTGCATTAAAAAGCCGCCCCACCAAGGATCTGATTTGGGAATATTATTTCTTTGCCGAGGGCGAGGGCAATATCAATAGTGAGCAGGGGGCCAAAATGCTGGAGGCGCTCTCGGAGCATTGCAGTATCTTAAAGGTTCTTGGGTCCTTTGAAAAAGAAAAAAAGCTTTGAAGGTGATTGATAAATGATTATTTCGATGAATTTGGGAAAAGAGAGCTATCCCATTCATTTGGAGCGGGGCGCTCTGAAAAAAGCAGGTGCGCTTTTTGATCTGGATCGCAAGGTCCTGATTGTAACAGATAGCGGTGTTCCCGCGGACTATGCCAAAACCATTGCTTCTTCCGCAAAAGAGCCTTTTATCGAGGTTTTTCCGGAAGGAGAACCGAATAAAAATATCAATACTTATCAGGCGATCCTTTCCCGCATGGTGCAGGAAGGCTTCACCCGCACCGATTGCGTTGTTGCTGTTGGCGGCGGGGTATGCGGCGATATGGCAGGCTTTGCCGCCGCCTCTTATATGCGCGGGGTTGATTTCTATAATGTGCCCACAACGCTGCTCTCTCAAGTGGATTCCTCCATCGGCGGCAAGGTTGCTATTGATTTTAAAGGCTATAAAAATATTGTCGGAGCCTTTTATCAGCCCAAAGGGGTTTTAATCGATCCCGATGTTCTCTCCACTCTGCCGCCGCGGCAGATCTCCAATGGTCTTGCGGAATCGGTGAAGATGGCCGCCACCTTTGATGAGGAATTATTTGCCCTTTTCGAGGGTGAAGATCCTCTTCAGAATCTTGAGAAAATTATTGAAAAATCCCTTTTGATCAAAAAAGATGTGGTGGAAAAAGATACCAAAGAGCAGGGCTTAAGAAAGGTGCTGAATTTTGGCCATACTGCCGGCCATGCCATCGAGAGCGTTTGCGATCTCTCGGAGCTGTATCATGGGGAATGCGTGGCGCTCGGAATGCTGGTGATGGCAGGGGAGGAACCAAAGGCAAGAATTAAAAAAGTTCTTGAAAAGCTTCATTTGCCAACCCAATTTGCTTTCAATAAAGAAAAGGTCATCGATGCCATGGCCATGGATAAAAAGATGGCCGGCGGGATGATCACAGTGGTAACCGTGCCCAAAATCGGTTGCTTTGAGATGGAGAAGATCTCTTATCAGGAGCTTAAGAAAAGAATGGAGGCGGTATTATGAAAAATACCTTCGGAAATTCCATTGCATTAACCCTTTTCGGGGAAAGCCATGGCCCCGCCATCGGCGCGGTATTGGATGGCCTTGCCCCCGGTATAAAGATCGATGAGGAGCGGATTCGCCGTCAGCTAACCTTGCGCCGCCCTGCGGGGAAGATCTCCACCGCTCGAAAGGAGCAGGATCCTTTCGAGATTTTGAGCGGTGTTTTCAATGGGGTAACCACCGGAACCCCTCTTTGCATCTCGATCCCCAATTCTGCGCAGCATTCGGGGGATTATAGCGCCATGCGCGCCAAAGCGCGGCCGGGCCATGCGGATTATACTGCTTTTTGCAAATACCATGGCTTTGAGGATTATCGGGGCGGCGGCCATTTCAGCGGCCGCATCACTGCCGCATTGGTAGCAGCAGGCGCCATTTTGCTTCCCGCTCTGGAGCAAAAAGGCATTTATATCGGCACCCATATGAGCGAATGTGCAGGGGTGCAGGATCGCCCCTTTGAAAATTATAAAGAGGATATTATCGCCCTATCCAATGAGCCTTTTCCCGTTCTTTGCGAAAAGTCTGCCGAAAAGATGCGAGAAAAAATAGAGTCTGCAGCCGCAGAAGGGGATAGCGTGGGCGGAATTTTGGAAACCGCCGTTATCGGCCTTCCCGCAGGGCTTGGAGAGCCTTGGTTTGATAGCGTTGAGAGCCTGATATCTCATGCTATTTTCAGCATTCCGGGTGTAAAAGGAGTGGCCTTTGGTGAGGGCTTTGATTTTGCAAAAATGAAGGGCAGCGAGGCTAATGATTCCTTCCGATATGAAGGGGATCGGGCCATCACCGAAACAAACCATAATGGCGGCATCAATGGTGGAATTACCAACGGAATGCCTCTGCTGATCCATACCGCGGTGAAGCCTACTCCCTCTATTTATAAAGCGCAAAAGACCATCGATTTTATAAATAAAGAAAACGCCGATCTGCAGATCGAAGGGCGCCATGATCCCTGCATTGTTCATCGCGCAAGAGTGGTGGTAGATAGCATCTGCGCATTGGTGATCGCCGATCTTCTTGCAGGGCGTTTCGGCACCGATTATTTAGGAGAAAAAGAATGACATACGGTTGTATCGGCCAAACCCTAAAGCATAGTTTTTCCAAAGAAATTCATGAGGCTTTGGCAAACTATTCTTATGAACTAAAGGAGCTTTCTCCCGAAGAAGTGGCCCCCTTTATGGAGGCTCATGCCTTTAATGCAATTAATGTAACCATTCCGTATAAGCAAGCTGTGATGCCGTTTTTGGATGAAATCAGCCCGCAGGCATCGGCTATTGGTGCGGTCAACACCATTGTCTGTAAAGGAAATAAACTTTACGGGTATAATACAGATTTTTTTGGTCTTCGCGCTCTTATTTTGCGCCAAAAAGTTGCTCTTTCCGGCAAAAAGGTTTTGATTCTCGGCAGCGGCGGCACCGCGCGCACCGCAAAAGCGGTGGCAGAGGATCTTGGCGCCGCCGAGATCCTTATTGTTTCCCGCGGGGGGAAAGAGGGCATCTCTTATGAAGAGGCAAAAACTGCCCATAGCGATGCAGCTTTTATTATTAATACTACTCCCTGCGGAATGTATCCCCATCTCCATGAGGCTCCCCTTGACCTGAACGATTATCAAGCGCTGGAGGGGCTTGTGGATGCAGTTTATAATCCTCTTCGCACCCGCCTTGTGCAGCAAGCGCAAAAGAGGGGAATTCCCGCGGAGGGCGGCCTCTATATGCTGGTGGCTCAAGCGGCCTATGCAGTGGAATTCTTTTTGGATTGCAAAATCCATAAAAAGCGGATCGATGCGGTGTTTTCTTCCTTGTGCAGGCAAAAGGAAAATGTGATCCTTTCGGGAATGCCCGGTTCGGGAAAATCCACTGTTGGCAGGCTTCTATCCAAAAAATTATGTAAACCATTTTACGATACCGATCAGTTGATCACCGAGAAAACGGGGAAAACCCCTGCAGAATGGATCAATGAAGAAGGGGAGGCGGCTTTCCGCACTATTGAGAGCCGCATTATTGCAGAGGAAATAGCGCCCGCAACCGGAGCGGTGATTGCCACCGGCGGCGGGGCGATCCTGCGGCAAGAGAATGTGGATTGCTTAAAAATGAATGGCAGGATCTTTTTCCTTGATCGCCCCTTGGAAGCATTGGGGGCAACTTCCGATCGTCCGCTTTCTTCCGATCGGGAAAAATTGAAGGCGCGGTTTCATGAGCGGTATGGTCGCTATTGCCAAACCGCCGATATCAGAATTGCGAATAATACATCTGCGCAGGTCTGCGCAGAAAAAATCATAAAGGAACTAAAAAAATGAAGCTTTTGGTAATTAATGGCCCTAATTTGAATATGCTCGGCATTCGGGAGCCCGGAATCTATGGGATCGAAACCTATGAAACTCTTCTTGGAAAGATCCGTGATCATGCTGAAAAAAACGGGGTAGAGGTTTCTTTCTATCAATCCAATCATGAAGGGGATCTGGTAGACGCCATTCAAGGGGCTTATGGTAAGATGGATGGCATTGTGATCAATCCCGGTGCCTATACCCATACCAGTATTGCGATTTTAGATGCCGCCAAAGCGGTAGGGCTTCCTATGGTGGAGGTGCATATTTCGGATGTTTCCAAGCGGGAGGATTTTCGCCAAATAAGCTATATCCGCGCCGCCTGCCAAAAAACCATTAGCGGCCATGGAACTGATGGGTATCTGGAAGCAATCGATTTTTTGAGGGGTGCAAAATGCGAGTAACGATTTCCCCCTCAAAAGCAAAAGGAATCATAGAGGCTCCGCCATCAAAAAGCATGGCCCATCGCTATCTTATTGCCGCCGCATTGGCAGAAGGGGAAAGCAGGATTGAGCATCTCTCTTATTCCGAGGATATTTTGGCAACCCTTGATTGCTTGGAGGCCCTTGGGGTTTCGATCCTGCGCGGCGAAGATTATGCAGTGATCAGCGGGGGCGGTACCCTTTGCCCTCGTTCTTCTCTTCCTTGCCGCGAAAGCGGGAGCACCCTTCGCTTTCTTTTGCCTCTCTGCCTTTTAGCAGGGGAGCCTGCAACCCTTTTGGGAAGCGCGCGGCTGCTGGAGCGCCCTTTGGGGGTTTATGAATCCCTCTGCGCCGAAAAAGGCTTTTCTTTTTCCCGCTCTGCCGAGGGGATCTCGGTCTGCGGAACTCTTTCGGCAGGGGAGTATGTTTTGCCCGGTGATATCAGCAGTCAATTTATAACCGGTATGATCTTTGCGCTTTTAAAGATAAAGGGGCAAAGCAAAATTCATTTAACCGGTAAAATCGAAAGCGGATCCTATATTGATCTGACTCTTGCTGCATTGCAGGATTTTGGTTTTTCAGTTGAGCGTGCAGGAGAAAAAGAAATCTTGATCGATGGAAGCCTTTGCGGAAAAGGGCGCACCATTACAGTAGAGGGGGATTATTCCAATGCCGCCTTCTTTGATGCTCTTTGCTCCCTTGGTCATTTTGTTGAGGTAAAGGGATTGCGCCCCGATTCTATTCAAGGGGATCGCATTTATCGGCAATATTTTGAGCTTTTGGAAAAAGGGAATCAACCCCTCTCTTTGGCCGATTGCCCCGATCTTGGCCCGATCTTAATGGCGGTGGCCGCCGCCAAGCAAGGCGGGATCTTTGTTGATACTGCTCGATTGAAAATAAAAGAGAGCGACCGCGGGGCCGCCATGGCTGAAGAGCTTTCAAAATTCGGCGTTTCTGTTATGTTGGAAGAGAACCGCATTATCGTTCCAAAGGGGAATCTTTGCGCCCCAAAAACGCCTCTTTGGGGGCATAATGATCATCGAATTGTTATGTCCCTTGCGGTGCTTTGCACCCTTACAGGCGGCGTGATCGAAGGGGCGCAGGCAGTGGCAAAAAGTATGCCCGATTTTTTTGAAAAACTTGCTTTGCTTGGGGTGGAGGTAATGCTCGATGAAACTAAATAAAAATGCCAATACCAATATTCTGATCGTGGGCTTGGGGCTTCTCGGCGGAAGCTATGCAAAAGCGCTGAAGAAAAAGGGCTACCATGTTTCTGCCATTACTCTTGATCAGGAATCTATCGATTATGCGGTTTCTGAAGGGATCATCGATGAGGGCTCTTCTAAAGTAGATGCGCGCCTGATCGAGGAAGCAGAACTGATCGTTTTTGCCCTATACCCCCATGTTTTTATAGATTGGATCAAAGAAAATCAAAAGTTGTTTCGTGCCGGAACCATTCTTACCGACGTTACCGGTGTTAAGAGCGGTGTAGTCTATAAAATTCAAGAAATGCTCCGCGATGATGTTGAATTCATTGCCGCCCACCCGATGGCAGGGCGGGAGGTATACGGAGTGCGCAATAGCAGTGAAAAAATTTTTGAGGGTGCCAATTATATCGTGGTCCCTACCGAGCGCAATACTGCCGCCGCCATCGCTCTCTGCGAAGAGCTTGGGCATGAGCTTGGCTTTGCGTCCGTTAGCCGCTTGAGCCCCGAAAAGCATGATGAGATGATCGCCTTTCTTTCCCAACTTACTCATTGCATTGCTGTTTCCTTAATGTGCTGTAATAACGCGGAAAATTTGGAGGATTATACAGGCGATTCCTTCCGCGATCTTACCAGAATTGCCCGAATCAACGAAAAAATGTGGAGTGAGCTTTTCGCGATGAATAAGGAGCAGCTCCTTTTGCAAATGGAGCTTTTTTCCAAAACCTTTGAGGAGCTCAAAACTGCCCTTAAAGAAGATGATATTTCAAAAATGCAAGAGATGATGCGGTTGTCCACAGCGCGGCGGGCCCGCTTTGATAAGGAGTAAAACCATGATGAACATGAATTTTTTAAGAAAGCTGCCCATTCCTGTGGATATCAAAGCGCAATATCCCGTTTCGGAAGAGATGGCGCGGGTAAAGGCTGCCCGCGATGAAGAGATCGCCAAGATCTTTAAAGGCGAGAGCGATAAATTTATTTTGGTCATCGGCCCTTGCTCTGCTGATGATCGGGAGGCGGTTTTGGATTATATCGGCCGCCTGCGCTCCTTGGAAGATAAGGTGCGGGATAAAATCCTGATCATTCCCCGCATCTATACCAATAAACCCCGTACAACCGGAGATGGCTATAAGGGAATGCTTCATCAGCCTGATCCCAATGATCATCCCGATATGCTGAAGGGGATTGTGGCGATCCGCGAGCTGCATATGCGCGCCCTTGCCGATTATGCGTTCAGTTGCGCCGATGAAATGCTTTATCCGGAAAACCATCGGTATCTCTCTGATTTGCTTTCTTATGTGGCTGTGGGGGCAAGATCTGCCGAAGATCAGCAGCATCGGCTCACAGCGAGCGGTCTTTCCATCCCTGTGGGCATGAAGAATCCAACCGGCGGGGATCTTTCTGTTATGATGAATTCCATTACTGCCGGTCAGCATTCTCATACCTTCCTTTATCGCGGTTGGGAAGTGGTCAGCGAAGGAAATCCTTTAACCCATGCCATTTTGCGGGGTTATGTGGATAGCAGCGGAAGAAGCTTGCCCAATTATCATTATGAGGATCTTACCAAACTGATCGAATTGTATGATAAGAGCGGCCTTGCAAACCCTGCTGTAATTGTGGATACCAACCATGCCAATTCCGGCAAGCAGTGCCTGCAACAGGTGCGGATTGCCAAGGATATTTTGTATAGCTGCCGCCATAATGCAGATATCCGCAAACTGGTCAAGGGGCTGATGATCGAAAGCTATATTGAAGATGGCGCCCAAAAGATCGGCGAAGCGCATATCTACGGTAAGTCTATTACCGATCCCTGCCTTGGTTGGGAAAAAACCGAAAAATTGGTTTTGGAAATTGCCGAAAGTCTTTAAGCATAAAAAGAGCACCCGATGGGTGCTCTTTTTACATGGGAAAAAGGAAAGCGCCTTCCGAGGAAGGCGCTTTAGATCGGGCCTGTAAGCCGAGTTCTGTCGAGAGCAGTCATCTATCTGGATCCCTCGTTGCCGAAGGCCTCAAGCCACTCTTTCAAGGCTGCAAGCGGGCGGGCCACCCTCGCCTTTATCGGTGTTGCATCGGATAGGGTTTACAGACCCCCTATGTCACCATAAGGGGTGGTGAGCTCTTACCTCGCCTTTCCACCCTTACCGGCTAAAAGCCGGCGGTATATTTCTGTTGCACTTTCCCTAAGGTTACCCTCGGTGGGCGTTACCCACTATCCTGACCCGCGATGCTCGGACTTTCCTCCGCCATGCATATAGCATAACGGCGACTGCTCAGCCCGGTCCGAGGCTCATTGTACCATAGAAAATAAAAAAATGCAAATAGTTATTGCTAAATCCCATAATAAATTATATAATATATTATATATGCGCAAATTTCTTTTTTATCCATAGGAGGTGCGGTGAATGAAAGAGCAACTGGAGCAGATTAAAAAGGCATTGAGCGATAAAACGATTGGCGTTGTCGGAGTCGGCATTTCCAATACTCCTATTATTACCATGCTGGCAGAATTTGGGCTGAAGGTCCGCGCCTTTGATAAAAGATCCTTTGAGCAACTTGGGGATTCAGGAAAGATCTTAAAGGAGATGGGCGTTGAGCTTTTCTGCGGCGAGGATTATATGGATCATCTTTCGGGCGATGTGATCATTAAAACGCCCGGTATGCGCTTTGATCATCCCGCCCTCCTGCGCGAGAAGGCAAAAGGGAGCCTGATCACCAGCGAGATGGAGCTTTTCTTTGAATATTGCCCTTGCCCGATTCTTGGCATCACCGGAAGCGACGGAAAGACAACGACGACGAGTTTGGTCTATGAAATGATCTCTCGCACCGGCCGCAAAGTGCATCTTGGCGGCAATATCGGCTTCCCGCTCTTTTGCCGCTTGGGCGAGATCGCGCCCGATGATCTGGTGGTTGCCGAGCTTTCCAGCTTCCAGCTTCATACTTTGCGAAAAAGCGCTTCCGCCGCCATTGTAACCAATCTTTCCCCCAATCATCTTGATATGCATAAGGGAATGGAAGAGTATGTGGAGGCTAAAACCAATCTTTTCCGCTTCCAAAATCAGCAAGAACTTTTGGTTCTGAACCATGATAATGAAATTACCGCCTCTTTTGAAAAAGAAGCGAAAGGTCGATTGAGAGTATTTTCCTTTAAGGGCGATCATGGAATGGTCGGCGCATTCTATCGCGATGATGCGGTATGGATGCGGATAGAGGCGGGCGCGGAGCCTGAAAAACTCATCGATCGCAAGGATCTTTTGCTGCGGGGCAACCATAATGTTGAAAACTATATGGCCGCCGCCCTTCTGGCTTGGGATTATAGCGATGCCGAGGCAATGCGCAAGGTGGCCAAAGAATTTGGCGGTGTGCGCCATCGAATGGAGCTGATCCGAGAGATTCGCGGTGTAAAATTCTATAATGATTCGATTGGCTCTTCGCCTACCCGCACCATTGCAACTCTTTTAAGCTTTGATAAAAAGGTTCGCCTTCTGGCGGGCGGCTATGATAAAAAGATTCCCTTCGATGCCCTTGGCGATATTGTGCCCGATCATGTGGAAAAGCTTTATCTTTGCGGTGTTACTGCCGAAAAGATCCGCGATGCGGTTCTTGCAAAGGCGCCGCGCTTCCCCTATGAGATCTTTGATTCCTTGGAGCAGGCAATCAAGGCGGCTTATGCAGAAAGCAAAGAGGGCGATATTGTGCTTCTTTCTCCTGCCTGCGCAAGTTTTGATCAGTTTAAAAATTTTGAAGAACGAGGCGATTTCTTCGCTTCCGTAGTAAAGGAACTTTCATGAAACAACTGCAAAATTATCTTTTTGAATTATGCGGCGAAACCCTTCCTTCCGGCTTCGAGAGCGAAGCCAAAGGGGTGGAAGCGCTTCTTGCCCCATTGGTAGACGAATGCTATAAAGATTCTGTCGGCAATGTGATCGGTGTGCGCAGATCGGCCTTTCCAAACCCTAAAAAGGTTCTTTTAGATGCTCATTTGGATGAGATCGGCCTGATGGTTACCAAGATCGACGATGCAGGATTTATCCATTTCACCAATCTTGCAGGCTTTTCGCCCGTTGCCCTGCCGGCAACAGTTGTCTCGGTTAAAGGAAAACGCACTCTTCCGGGTGTGGTGGCCACTCTGCCCCCTCATCTTTTGAGCGAAGAAGAGCGAAAAAAGCCCATCGAAATGAAAAAAATGGTTATCGATGTGGGCTATCCTGCCGAAAAGGTGCGGGAGTTTGTAAAGGTGGGGGATCCCATTGTCCTTCGTCAGGGGTGCAATGAGCTGATCAATGATCGAATCAGCGGCAAAGCGCTGGATAACCGCGCAGGGGTTGCAGTCCTTTTGGATATGCTTCAAACCTTGCAAAAGATGCCTCTTGCGGTGGAGCTTTATGTTGTTTTTTCCGCCGGCGAGGAATTCAGCGGCTTTGGCGCCAAAAAAGCCGCGATGGAGATCGGGCCCGATGAGGCGGTTGTGATCGATGTAACCCATGGGGAATCAAAGGGAACTCCTTCCGGCAAGGCCTTTCCTTTGGGCAGCGGTGCTGTTATCGGTGTTGCGCCCATTCTCAGCGGAGCGGTAACCGATCGATTGATCGAGATGGCAAAGCAATATCAGCTTTCCTATACCATTGAGGCCATTTCCGGCCGCACCGGCACCAATAGCGATTGCATTGCCGCCAGCCGAAAGGGTGTGCCCACCGGCCTTGTTTCGATCCCTCTTCGCTATATGCATAGCGGATGCGAAGTGGCCGATCTTCATGATTTGAAGGTGGTTTCCGATCTCTTAAGCCGCTATATCAACCGCGGAGGTGCTCGCTATGAATAAAGAACTCAGCTATCTTACCTCTCTTTTCGGCGCCTCCGGAAGCGAGAGCGATGTGCGGCAGGCGATCTTAAATGAGATCCGCCCCTATTGCAAAAATATTGAAGTAGATGCCCTTGGAAATATTATCGCCTTTAAGCAGGGCGCGGAGCCTGCTCCTTGCCCGATCATGCTTTGCGCTCATATGGACGAAGTGGCTCTGATGGTAACCGAGATCGATAAAAGCGGCTATCTTCATTTCGATAGCGTTGGCGGAATTGATCCGCGGATCCTGCCGGGCACTCATGTGGTGATCGGTAAAAAGAAGTACCATGGTGTGATCGGTGTTCTTGCTCCTCATTTTGAAAAGAGCGGGGAAGAAAAGGTGCCGAAGATGGAAGATCTTTATGTTGATTTCGGCGCTAAAGATCAAGAGGATGCTCAAAAATATGTTTCGGTAGGGGATCTTATCGGCTTTGAAACCGCCTATCGCGAGTTTGGCGAAGATCTTGTTCGGGCAAAAGCCTTGGATGATCGGGCAGGCTGCCATATCCTTTTAAACCTGATCAAAAAAGAGCTTCCCTTTGATGCTTATTTTGTTTTCTCTGTTATGGAAGAGATCGGATGCGTTGGTGCGCAAACCGCCGCTTTTTCCATTCTTCCGCAATATGCTTTGATTTTAGAGGGGACCACTGCAGGAGATATTCATACCGACGAGAGCAAAAGCCCTGTATGCCGTCTTGGCGAAGGGCCGGTGGTTTCTTTTATGGATCGAAGCGCAATTTATGATCGCGAGCTTTTCGCCCTTGTGATGCAATCGGCAAAGGAGCAGGGGATTTCGGTGCAAGTGAAGCAGGCGGTTGCCGGCGGGAACGAAAGCGGCCCCATTCAGCGCGCTCTTAATGGGTGCAGAGTGATCGCTCTTTCCGTGCCCTGCCGCTATATCCATTCTCCGGTCAGTATTGCCAATTTGAAGGATATCGAAAATACTGAAAAATTGGCAGAGGCTGTTTTAAAAAATTTGTTTTAAGAGGATCAAGTTATGATAAATCAATTAAAAGAATTGGTGAGCAAAAACTGTGTTTCCGGCAATGAGCGGGAGCTTGCGGCCTATATTAAGGCGCAGATTGCTCCCTTTGCAGATAAAGTTTATGAAGATACCCTCGGCAATCTGATCGCAGTGCGCAAAGGGGAGGGGCCGAAGGTTATGGCCATGGCTCATATGGACGAGATTGGTCTGGTTGCCTCTTTTGTGGATGAAAAGGGCTTTATCAGAGTGGCTGCCGTTGGCGGAGTTTCCCCTAAAAAATTTGCCGATCGCGCTGTTATTTTTGAAAATGGCGTTAAGGGCGTTTTTGTATGCGGGAAAGATGCCAAGATGGATGAAAGCTTTGTGGATATTGGCGCCAAGAGCCGCAGAGAAGCGCTTTCCCGCATCGAAATCGGAATGACTGCCTCCTTCCTCAGCGAAACCTTTGAAGCAGGCGAGCGGATCGTTTCCGGCGCTTTGGATAACCGCATCGGTTGCTTCTGCCTGATGGAAGCATTTAAGAAAATGCGCTATAATTCTTGTGAATTTTATGCAGTCTTTACCGTGCAGGAAGAGGTGGGATTGCGCGGGGCAAAGGTAAGCGGCTATGAAATTTCGCCGGATGTTGCCTTGGCAATCGATGTAACCTTGAGCGGCGATTATCCCGATGCCGATGAAACCACCGCTTCCTTGGGCGAAGGGTGCGCCATAAAAATGCGCGACCGCTCCGCGATCTGCAGCAGGGAAGTGATCGAAGATCTCGAAAACCTTGCTTCCCGCAAGGGAATCCCTGTGCAAAGAGATGTTTTATCTCGGGGCGGCACCGATATCGGGAGCGTGCAGCTTTTGGGTAACGGTGCGCAGGTTGGCGGCCTTTCCATTCCTATTCGCTATTGCCATTCTTCCATTGAGATGGCCGATCGCAGAGATGTGGAAGCCACGATTAATCTCCTTGTTGCATACCTTGAAAAATAGTTGCTTATTTATTAATCGTTTGCTATAATATAATTTAACATTTGAGTAAGGATGTGTAAATTTGCGTTTAAAATGTTTGGATATGCAGGGATTCAAATCATTCCCTGATAAAATCAATATCGGATTTGATCATGGCATTACTGCGATCGTGGGCCCTAATGGTTCGGGAAAAAGTAATGTTTCCGATGCGATCCGCTGGGTATTGGGAGAGCAGTCCAATAAAAGCTTGCGCAGCACCAAGATGGAGGATGTTATCTTCTCCGGTACCGCAAAGCGCAAGCCCCAAGGCTTTGCAGAGGTGAGCCTCACCATTGATAATGAAGATCGCGCCCTGAATGTGGATTATAATGAAGTAATGATCACCCGTCGCTACTATCGGAGCGGCGAGAGCGAATATTTCATCAATAAATCTCCGGCCCGCCTTCGGGATATCCATGAAATGTTTATGGATACCGGTATCGGCCGCGATGGTTATTCCATCATCGGTCAGGGCACTATTGATCAGATTCTTTTGGGCAAAAGCGAAGAGCGCCGCTCCATGCTGGAGGAAGTGGCGGGAATTTCCAAGTTCCGCTATCGTAAAAATGAAGCGGAGCGCAAGCTTGCAACTACCGAAGAAAATCTGATTCGCTTGAATGATATTGTTGGCGAGTTGAGAGAGCGGCTTCCTAATTTGGAGCGGCAGGCCGATAAAGCGAAGAAATATCTCGCCATGTATGAGGAAAAGAAGAGTCTTGAGATTGCTATCTGGCTGCAGGAGCTGGACCAAATCAAGATCAATGCTCAGAAGATCGAGGAAAACCATGCCATCGCCAAAGGGCAGTTGGATGATCTTTCCATCGAAGTTGAAAATATGGAGCAAGAGATCAATGATCTTTTCCAAAAGAATGTTGATATTAATGCCGAGATCGAGCAGATTCGTTTGCAGCAAAGCGAATGGGATGAGCAGATCAGCGCATTGAATGCCCAAAAGGCTGTGTTGGAAAGTCAGGCCGCCTTTGAGCAGGAAACCATCGCCCGCTTGGAGCAAGAGCTTTCTTCGGTGAATACCCGCAAGGAAGAGCTTCATGGCCGCGTTGGCACCCATCGGGCAGAGATTGCCGAAAAGGAAGAAAAGATCCGCGAGATCGAGCAGCAGATCGCCGCTGTTTTTAAGGAAACAGAATCCATCATCGCTAAAAGCGAAGATCAGCGCAAGCGTGCAGAAGAGCTGCAAGAAAAATTGCAGGCCAATGCCGCCGAGCGCAATCGATTGCAGATGGATAGCATCTCTCTTTCTTCTTCCATGGATTCTCATCATCAGCGTGTGGCTGAATTGGAAGAGGCCGCCAAGGAGCAGCAGGCCAAGATCGATGAAGTGGTTGCCGAGCTGGAAGCCATCGATCGGGAGCAGCTTCAAAAGGCCGAAGAGATCGAAAGTGAGCAGAATGCAAGAGCCGGCCTGAAAAAGATGCTGGAGATCAAAGACCGCAATTATCAAGAGGCCCTTGAAGCAGAGCAAAAAAGCGCGCAAAAAATGGATGCCCTTGCCCAAAGAGAGAAGATCCTTTCCGAAATGGAGCGGCATTTGGAGGGCTTTGGCGGCGCAGTCAAGCTTGTTGTGGAGCAGAGTAATCGCGGGATCCTGCAGGGGATTGTCGGCCCTGTTTCCAAGCTGATCAAGGTGGAAGAGGAATACCTTATTGCAGTGGAAACCGCCTTGGGGGCCGCAATTCAAAATATCGTTACCAAAGATGCAAAGGCCGCTAAAAATGCCATGCTGATGCTCAAAAATAAAGGCGCCGGCCGCGCCACCTTCCTGCCCCTTAATGAGATCACTCCTAAAGGGGTGCAAGAAGATTTCTCCGATCAAGCCGGATTTTTGGGCATTGCCGATTCTTTGGTAAAAACCGATGCAGCCAATCAAAAGGCGATTGCCTTCTTGCTTGGTCGCACTCTGGTTTGCCAAACCATTGATGATGCTTTGAATCTTGCCAAGGTCTGCAAGAATAAATATAAAATCGTTACATTAGATGGTCAGGTGATCAACGCAGGCGGTTCCATGACCGGCGGTAGCGCTGCAAAGAGCGCAGGGCTTCTTTCCCGCGGGATCGAGCTTCGCCGGATCGCAGAGGAACTGGAGGAAACCACCAAGCGCCATGAGGAGCTGCAGGGCAAGCTTGAAAAGGCCGCTGCAGAAAAGGCAACTCTTGATGCCCGCTTGCAGGGCGCAGAAGATGCGATCCATCAGTTGACCGAAGAGCGCCTTCGCCTTGCCGGCCTTTATGAAAATAAAGCGGTGGTCAAGGAATCCTATGAGGCTATTTTAGAAGGATATCATCGTGAAAAAGAAACCGTTCTGACCGCCTTTGGCGAAAGCGAATCCCGCCTTGGCGAAAATCAAAAGAAGCAAGAGGTTCTTTTGGCGGAAGGAAAAGCGCTGGAAGAGCAGCTAACCTCGCTGCAAGGGCTTGGCGCTGATGATCAGGCGAAAATGGAAGCCTTGAAGGCAAAAAACGCATCCTTCGAGATGGAAAAGGTTTCTCTCTTTAAGGAAATCGAAGGCTTGAATTCCTTGATCGGTCAGTTGGAAGGTCAGCTTCTTCTGATCGATAAGGAAGAGGAAGAAAAAGCCGCTCATATCGAAGCCTCTCGCGCCAAGATTGAGCAGGCAAAGGCAGAGGCCGCTTCTATGGAAGAGCAGGCCGAATCCCTGAAAAATCAGCATAAAGGCGGAAAGGATCGCATTGATGCTTTGGTGCAAAGCCGCCAAGATTATGAGCAAAAGCAAACGCAGTATCGCGCTGATCTGAAGAGTAAGAATGAATCAAAGGCAAAATTGATCGAAGAGGTTACCCGCCTCGATCATCGCCTTGCCGGAATTACCGATCAATCCGATCGAATTATTGCCCAGCTTTTGGATGTTTATGAGCTGACCGTAACCGAGGCAAAAGAAGTTTCGTTGCCTCTTGATGATTATGCCGAAGGAAAGCGCCGCGTGCAATCCCTGAAGGCAAGTATCAAGAATCTCGGTGCAGTTAATATCGAATCGATCGAGGAGTATAATGCGGTTAAAGAGCGCTATGATTTCATGGACGGTCAGGTTCGCGATCTTACCGAATCCAAAATCGAGCTGGAAAAGATCATTCGTGAGCTTTTGAGCCAGATGCGGGATATCTTCAGCGAGAAATTTGCGCTGCTTAACAGCGAATTCCAAAAGATTTTCTCCGAGCTGTTTGGCGGCGGTACTGCAAAGCTGGTATTGAGCGATCCCGAAGATGTGCTTAATTGCGATATCGATGTAAAAGCAGCGCCTCCCGGAAAGATTATTAAGAACTTGGTTTCTCTCTCCGGCGGCGAGCGTGCTTTTACTGCGATCTGCCTCTATTTTGCGATCCTGAAGGTTCGCCCCACTCCGTTCTGTGTGGTCGATGAGATCGAGGCGGCGTTGGATGATGTGAATGTTACCCGCTTTGCCAATTATATGCGGCATTATAGCGATAAAACGCAGTTTGTTTGTATTACCCACCGCCGCGGCACCATGGAAGAGGCCGATGTCCTTTATGGTGTAACCATGCCGGAGCAGGGGATCTCCAAATTGCTCACCATTAATGTGAATGAGATCGCGGAGCAGGTTGGGATCGAAAACTGATAAAATAGGAGTATTGATATGGGCTTTTTTGAAAAATTAAAGCAGGGCCTTGCCAAAACTTCCAAAAATATTTCTCAGAAAATCGATTCGGTTCTTGCCGCATTCGGTAAGATCGATGAAGAGCTCTTTGAAGAATTGGAAGAGGCGCTGATTATGGCGGATATCGGGGTGGATACCACTCTTGAGATCATCGATCGCCTTCGCAAGGAAGTGAAGAACGGCCGCCTTACCGATCCCTCTCAAATCAAGGACCGCTTGGTTGAAATCATTGGATCCATGATGGAAGAAGAGGTGGAACCGATCCGCCTTGAGAGCAGCCCTTCTGTAATTTTGATGATTGGTGTGAATGGCGTTGGTAAAACAACTACCGCCGCTAAACTTGCTAAAATCTATAAAGATCAAGGAAAACGAGTGATCTTTGGCGCAGCCGATACTTTTCGCGCCGCCGCAGCCGAGCAGCTCACCACTTGGGCTGAGCGTGTCGGGGTAGATATCATTAAGAGCCGGCAGGGCGCCGATCCTGCGGCAGTCGTTTTCGATACCATTGCTGCCGCAAAGGCAAGGGGCTGCGATCTGATCATTTGCGATACCGCAGGGCGCCTGCATAATAAAGTGAATTTAATGAATGAGCTTTCCAAGATCGAAAAAGTGATCGCAACCCAGCTTCCCGAAGCAGATAAAGAAATTTTCTTGGTCTTGGATGCCACCACCGGTCAAAATGCTATGAATCAGGCAAAGGAATTTAAAAAGGTTACTCCGCTGACCGGTGTGGTTCTTACCAAATTGGATGGCACTGCAAAAGGCGGTATGGCGATCCCCCTGAAATGCGAAATGGGGCTCCCCATTCGCTTTGTAGGTGTTGGGGAGCAGATGGATGATCTGCAGCCCTTCGATGGCCATGATTTTGCAAAAGCATTGTTTTGAGGAGTAGGAGAATGAGAGCAGACGGAAGAAAGCAAGATCAGATCCGCAAGATCGAGATCATAAAGGATTTTACCATGCATGCAGAGGGGAGTGTCCTCTATTGTCAGGGCAATACCAAAGTGCTCTGCAATGCAACGGTCGAGGATAGCGTCCCCCCTTATCTGGCGGGAACAGGTAAAGGCTGGGTTACCGCCGAATATGCCATGCTCCCTCGCGCCACCGGCACTCGAAATAAGCGGGATATCAGCAAATTAAAGCAAGCTCCCCGCAGCACCGAAATTCAGCGCCTTGTGGGCCGCGCGCTTCGGGGCGCGGTGGATCTTTCAAAGCTTGGTGAGCGCAGTATCATCATTGATTGCGATGTGATTCAGGCCGATGGCGGCACTCGTTGCGCTTCTATCAGCGGCGGCTTTATCGCCCTCTCCCTTGCCATTAATCGCTTGATGGAGCAAGGGCTTCTTCAGGAAAATCCTATTAAAAAGCAGGTGGCGGCCATCTCTGTTGGTGTTGTTAATGGGGCGCCTTGCGCCGATCTTTGCTATCAGGAGGATAGCAGAGCCGATACAGATATGAATGTGATCATGTCCTCTCTGGGCGGCTTTATCGAAGTGCAGGGCACTGCAGAAGGGGAAGAGTTTGATAAAGAGCAGCTTGATACCCTTCTTTCCCTTGCCGCAAAAGGTTGTGAGGCTATTTTCGAGGCCCAAAGAGAGGTGCTGAAATGAGCCAAAAGTTTGTGATTGCCACTAATAATCCCCATAAAGTGGTGGAATTTAAGAAAATTTTAGAGCCTCTTGGCATCTCCTGCTTTTCCTTGAAGGAGATGGGGATCGAATGCGATGCCGAGGAAAATGGTGTTACCTTTGCCGAAAATGCAAAGATCAAGGCGCAGGCGGTCTATGATATCTGCGGTCTGCCTTCTGTGGCTGATGATAGCGGCATTTGTGTAGATGCCCTTGGCGGAGAACCGGGAGTTTATTCCGCTCGCTATGGCGGCGAAGGCTATGATGATGAAGGGCGTATGTTTCTTCTTTTAAAGAATATGGAAGGGGAAGAAAACCGTGCCGCTCATTTCACTTCTGCCATCTGCTGCGTTTATGATGATCAAACCATCATTGAGGCAGAAGGCTATATCTTCGGTCAACTGACTCATGAGCCAAGGGGCGCCCATGGCTTTGGCTATGATCCGATCTTTCTTCCCGATGGCTATGATCAAACCACTGCCGAGATGGAAGGGGAAGAAAAGAATGCCATCAGCCATCGCGGCAATGCCCTTCGGGCTTTTGTAGAAAAACTTAAGGAGAATAAAAAGTGCTGAATAGTAAGCAACGCGCCAAATTGCGCGGCCTTGCATCGGTGGAAGATACAATTTTTCAGCTGGGCAAGGAAGGAATAACAGAAAATTTCATTAAAGCAGTCGATACTGCTCTGGCAGCAAGAGAACTGATCAAATTCAAGGTTCTTGAAAATGCTCTTTTAGATCGCAGGTTGGCTGCCGAAGAGATCGCCAAAGCAACCAATAGCGAGGTTGTTACCGTGATCGGTACCAAAATAGTGCTTTATCGGCCTGCAGAAAAGCCGATTATAAAACTATAAAAATGGAAAAACTATTAGTATTCGGCGGAACCTTTGATCCGCCCCATAAGGGCCATCAGCACCTTTTAAATGAGGCGATGAAGCAGGCGGAATTTGATAAGGTTTTGCTGATTCCCGCCTTTATTCCGCCCCATAAATCCCATAATCCCGCCCTATCCTTCGAGGCGCGGCGGGGGATTCTTGCGGATTATTTCAAGGAAATAAAAAATCTTGAGATTTCCGATATCGAGCAAAGGCGAGGAGGCAGGAGCTATACGGTTGATACCGTTGCGGCCCTTAAAGAAGAATTCCCCCAAGCCGAGATCTATTTTTTGATCGGTAGCGATATGTTTTTAAGCTTTGAAACATGGCGGGAATATGAGCGGCTTTTAAAAGAGATCTATCTGGTGGTCGGCTCCAGAGAGAGCGGGGATGCAGAGCGGCTTTTGGCTCATAAAAAGCGTTTAGAAAAAGCCTATGAGTGTAAAGGAATTATCCTTTGCAAGATGGAAGCGGTGGAATGCGCCTCTTCCGCCCTTCGCGCCCAAGGCGGCGGGCTTGCAGAGCGCGCTCTTGCCCATATTAGTAAGGAATTAAGCCTATCTCGCGCGCGGCATACCATGCAGGTGGCGGAATATGCGCGTGCTTTAGCCGAAAAATGCGGCGTTGATCCCCAAAAGGCTTGGCTTGCAGGCCTTTTGCATGATTGCACCAAATGCCGCCCCCATGATTGGCAGATCGAATATTTGAATGCCCATGGCTATTCTCTTTCGGATGCCGATCTTGCTTCTCCTCAAATTTTGCACCAATATAGCGGCGCAATCTTTGCAAAAGAAGAATTGGGCGCGGAGGATCCTGAAATCTTATCCGCAATCGAATGCCATACAACGGGAAAAGAAGAAATGAGCCCTTTGGATATGCTTCTTTTCTTTGCCGATAGCTGCGAGCCATCAAGAGATTATCCCGATGTGGAGCTTCTTCGCCAAAAAGGGGAGCAGGATCTGAAAAAAGGCGTCTTGGCCCTCTTGGACCATACCGCCGCCTATTTAAAATCGAAAAATCTTTCTATGCATCCGCAAAGCGCGCGTGCAAGAATGAGCATATTAAAGGAGTTAGAGAAAAATGGATAAGGCTGTAAAAATCGCAGTCAATGCGCTGGATAGCCGCAAAGGTCTTGATATTGAGATCTTGAAGGTAGAGGAAGTTACCTCTATGGCAGATTATTTTATCATCTGCTCCGGTACTTCTAATACCCAGATCCGTACCCTTGGAGATGAGGTTGAATTCAAGCTCAAGGAAGAGCTTGGTCTGGAGCCTCTCCATCGGGAAGGGTATCAAAGCGCAAGCTGGTATTTATTGGACTATGGGTTTATGATCGTTCATGTTTTCCATCAGGAAGCAAGAACCTTTTATAATCTGGGCCGCCTTTGGGCAGATGCCGAAAGGATCGATCCTGCAACATTGATTAACCAAGAGGGGGAAGAGAAAAATGAAATATGATTATAGTGCCATTGAGAAAAAATGGCAAGCCTATTGGGATGAGCATGAGAGCTATAAGGTTGAGATCGACCATAATAAAGAAAAGTTCTTTGCCTTGGTAGAGTTCCCTTATCCTTCGGGTCAGGGCCTCCATGTTGGCCATCCCAGAAGCTATACTGCGCTGGATATTGTAAGCCGCAAAAAGCGGATGGAAGGGTATAATGTCCTTTATCCCATGGGTTGGGATGCTTTCGGCCTGCCCACCGAAAACTTTGCAATTAAAAATAAGATCCATCCCGCTATCGTTACCAAGAATAATATTGCCCGCTTTAAGAGCCAGCTGAAATCCTTGGGGCTTTCCTTCGATTGGTCCCGCGAGATCAATACCACCGATCCTGAATATTATAAGTGGACTCAATGGATCTTCCTGCAACTCTTCAAGAAGGGCCTTGCATATAAGAAAGAAATGAATGTTAATTGGTGCACCGGCTGTAAGGTGGTGCTTGCCAATGAAGAGGTGGTCAATGGTGTTTGCGAGCGTTGCGCAAGCCCCGTTGTCCATAAGGTCAAGAGCCAATGGATGCTGAAGATCACCGAATATGCCGAAAAGCTGATCAATGGCCTTGATGATGTTGATTTCATCGACCGTGTTAAAACCCAGCAGCTCAACTGGATCGGCAAATCCACCGGCGCAACCGTTCGCTTCGGTACCACCGTTGGGGAGGAGCTGGAAGTTTATACCACTCGCCCCGATACCCTCTTCGGCGCTACTTATATGGTTATCGCCCCCGAGCATCCCATGATCGATGCCCATAAGGCCGAGATCAAGAATTATGAGGATGTGATCGCCTATCGGGAGGCTGCTGCCGCCAAGAGTGATTTCGAGCGTACCGAGCTGGTGAAGGAAAAGACCGGTGTGAAGCTTGATGGCATCTGCGGCATCAATCCCGTAAATGATAAGGAGATCCCCATCTTCGTATCCGACTATGTATTAATGTCGTATGGTACCGGCGCCATCATGGCCGTTCCCGCCCATGATACCCGCGATTATGAGTTTGCCAAAGTATTCGACCTGCCCATCGTTCAGGTGGTGGCAGGGGGCGATATCGAGAAGGAAGCCTTCACCGATGTTGCCACCGGCACTATGGTCAATAGCGGCTTCTTGAATGATCTTTCTGTGGAAGAAGCCAAGAAAGCCATCATCGAGCATCTCGCCAAGAGCGGCAAGGGCGAGCCTAAAACCAATTATAAGCTTCGCGATTGGGTATTCTCCCGCCAGCGCTATTGGGGTGAGCCGATTCCTATCGTTCATTGCCCCTGCTGCGGCCCTGTGGCTGTGCCTGAAGAGCAGTTGCCTCTCTTGCTCCCCGATGTAGATAGCTATGAGCCTACCGATAATGGCGAGAGCCCCTTGGCGGCTATGGATAGCTTTGTGAATACCACTTGCCCCAAGTGCGGCGCTGCTGCTAAGAGAGAAACCGATACCATGCCTCAGTGGGCAGGCTCTTCTTGGTATTTCCTCCGCTATATGGATCCCCATAATACCGAGGCTCTTGCCTCCGAGGAAGCCCTTTCCTATTGGGGCCCTGTGGATTGGTATAACGGCGGTATGGAGCATACTACCTTGCATCTCCTTTATAGCCGCTTCTGGCATAAGTTCCTCTATGATATCGGTGTGGTGAAAACTGCCGAGCCCTATGCCAAGCGCACCTCCCATGGTATGATCCTTGGCGAGGGCGGCGAAAAGATGAGCAAATCCCGCGGCAATGTGGTCAACCCCGACGATATCGTTCGGGATTACGGTGCCGATACCCTGCGCACCTATGAGATGTTTATCGGCGATTTCGAAAAGAGCGCCCCCTGGAATACCTCCAGTATTAAAGGCTGTAAGCGCTTCTTGGAAAAATCCTTTAATCTCTTAGAGATCCTCTGCGAAGGCGACGAAATTTCTAAAGAGCTGGAGCGCTCCTTCCATCTTACCATTAAGAAGGTGGGCGACGATATCGATCATCTCAAGATGAATACCGCTCTTGCTTCTTTGATGAGCCTGATCAATGAGATCACCGCTAAAGGCTCTATCAATAAGAAGGAACTGGAGATCTTCATTAAGATGCTCTATCCCTTTGCCCCCCATCTTGGGGAGGAAATGTGGCAGCAGGCAGGCTTTGAGGGGGATATGACCTATGCTCCCTGGCCCGCCTACGATGAGAGCAAGACCAAAGCTTCCGAAGTGGAGATCGCTGTTCAGCTTCTCGGTAAGCTGAAGAGCCGCATTATGATCCCTGCCGAGGCAAGCGAGGACGAAGTGCTTTCCCTTGTCAAAGCCGATGAAAAGATGATCCCCCTCTTGGATGGCAAAAATATCGTAAAAGTCATCTATGTAAAGGGTAAACTCATCAACTTGATCGTAAAATAAATTAAAAAAGAGTAGTCCATCGGACTGCTCTTTTTTGATATAAAAAACAGAGGTTGACCAAATCATCCTACCTCACGCAAAAAGCGCTTCAGAAATACAAGGGTCAACCTCTAATAAAGAGTATAGCAAAATGCGTCAATTTTGTCAATAAAGAAAAAACGATACAACGCAAGTTAATGAGCGGGCGGCAAAATGTCCCGGACGTTGTTAACGTTGTATCGTTTCACATTGCTGAAACGGCGGGCGGAGCTCCTAGGCGCTCAGGCTTATCGCCAACAGACAATGATTGAAAGAGAAGCTGACGTCATGGGGGCAGAGCAAATTCAAAATGAATCCGGGCCGCCCCTGCTGTCAACTTCTAATATTAGTATATCCAAACTTTTTGAAAATGTCAATCCGAAAGAGCAGGGGATAGGAAAAATTGTTTAAAACCATCAATCTGCGCCGATAGGCTTGCCCGAAGGCGTATATAGATACGCCGAGTGGCGCAGATTGGTGGTAGCAAAGGGCATAAAAGAAAAGCGTTGCATTTTGCAACGCTTTTCCACCTTTTGTTTGAACAAGGATAAGTCTACGGAATATACTTTGTTCGTTTTGACCTTTGCGTTTTAAGCAATTTTAACATCCCCGTTTTACCAAAGTTTTGCTTTTTCGGGAGTATATCCTTCGGGAAGATCAAAGGGATAAAGGCCTTTGCGCAGGTTTTTCCATTCGAATCTCTTTAAGTTGGAAGCTCCTGCACCTGGAGTATCTGCCATATAAATCAAGGGGCTGATTTCGGCATAAGGCACCTTAAAGGAGGTATTTGCTTTCACAACGACCAGATCATAATGATAAGGCTCCATCCAGAATGCGCGGAAGAGGGTGGGGCTTCCGGAAAGCGCACCATGGTCGCAGAGCAAAACTTCAATGTTGCCAAAATGAACCACCGCAGAAAGACCGATATAGCTGGAAGCATTTTTCATATAGCGGAAATGCCCATCGTGCAACGAGTGAACAACGCCCTCTGCTTTGAATGGACCGGGCATTCCGGGGGTAAAGCCTGCGCCGATAGAGAATTCTGCTTTGGCGCCAACACCCAGCTCATGAGCCTTCTTAGCGCCCTCGGGATCAACGATAAACATGCAAGTTCTTAATTTACTGCCCCGCTCCTGCAATCTCAAAGCAACTGCAGGGCTATCGCCAACGCACCCACCATTGGGGGAATCGGCGGAATCAGCCAAAATGACAGGTCTGCCGGTATCGTTTTTCTCTGCAATATCAATAATCTCATCAATGCTCATTAAATCGGGTTGGACATCATCCCGCAAAGCCAAAAGCCCCTCAGCAAGCTCATCGGCGCAAGCAAGCGTTATTTCTGCATCCTCGCCAATGGTAATGATGCGGCTTGCAATCTCTTGAATGTCCAACCAAGGCTGGGCGGCAAAGATGGTGAAATCGGTGATCTTGCCGTCTTTTACCATTTGGTGGGCTTTATCGGTCAGCTCTTTGAAAGGACCATCGATGGTGGTAAAACCGGCAGGGGGAATCAGGATATCCACCGTGGTGCTGGCAACCTTATATTCCTTGCCCTGCAGAGTTTCCATCATCAGCTTTGCGGCGCGGTAGCCTGCGCTGTAATGATCCACATGAGGGTAAGTATTATATCCGCAGATAATATCAACGCTTCTCATGGTGCGATCGGTGATGTTGGCATGAAGATCATAGGAGGAAGCGATCACCGCATCAGGGGCAAGAGCGCGCAGATGCTCCACCAAAACGCCGCAGGCATCATCGCAGGTCTCGGTGCAGGTGGCGCCATGGAGATGGCAGCAGATGCCATCCAATTCGCCTGCTTCTGCAACTGCTTTGGTAAGGGATTCCTTCAAATATTCCAAAACAGCATCATCTACCCGACCACCGGAAGGTGCATGCATATAAACAGAAGGAATCACTTCGCCGCCCATCTCCTTAATGGCGGCAACAGAACCGCTAATGCAACCCATGGCGGCAGCCCGCGCATCCAAGCAGGCCTTGCCTTCAAAAACCTTGGCAGGATTGAAAAATTCAAAAGAACATACAATAGGATTGAAAGTGTTGGTTTCTTCATGGAATTCCATGACTAAAACACGAGGTTTTTGCTTGCTCATGACTCGGATCTCCTTATGATATAAAGCATTTTTTGTTTCTATCTTGGATTTTATCATAATGGATAGCGGAATGCAATAAGAATACCGAGTTTTTCTTGTATAAAACATAGAAAATAGTAAAGAAAATTAAAGAAACCCTTGCATCTTTTCGAGGCTTTGTTCCCCTGCATGCTTCAGATCCTTGGCAAGAGCAAGCACCAGCGGGTCATCTCCCTTATAATTTTGAACCATTTTTTTACTTTTGGCGAGATTGCCGTTCTCCTGCTTGATTATTCCGCTCGCAAGATCAGAGGCGGAGCGGCATCCGCCGATGGAAAGATGGCTATTGATCCGCGCGGTTAACTTTGCGCTTTTGGGTGGAATTCCGCGGGCAATTAAATAATTGGCAGAGGTGCCGTAGATATCCTGATATTTTCGGTATTGCCTGTGGAGGGCTTGCCGAAGGGCGGGATCATTGGTATTTCGAAGCGCGTTTTCAGCGTGGAGCTTTCCAAGCTCTGCCGATTGATGAATTTGCTGGAGCAGTTTAATATCTTGCATATAGATCACCTCATTATGAGTATTTCCTGATTTTCTCTTTTTATTTCAGAAAATGCTTGACATTTGCAGGTGTTTTGTGCTAATATATTTGAGCAAATTCATGCGGGTGTAGCACATCGGCTAGTGCATCGGCCTTCCAAGCCGAGGAGGTGGGTTCGATTCCCATCACCCGCTCCATCAATGCGCTTTTAGCTCAGCTGGATAGAGCAACTGCCTTCTAAGCAGTAGGCCGGGGGTTCGAGTCCCTCAAAGCGCGCCAAGTGAAAAAGTGGCTTAAATCAAGCATTCATGCGGGTTTAGGCCACTTTTTCTTTTTGTTTTTTGAGGCTTTCGAGAGGTGAAAAAGTGGATAAATTGGTTGAATTGGTTGAAAAAGTGGCACACAGGTGGCACACCTGGCGCCGTAAAAAGATCACATATTTTCAATGGAAGAGGTGCTGGATCAATTCTATGCGCTTTTTGAAAATGCCGCTCTCGATGCGGCTGCCAATTATCAGGCGGCGGAAGGATCGGTGGATCTTAAGGGTATAATAAAGGAACAGGCAAAGGGTGTGGCTAACGATAATTATTCTCGGAGGATAAATGATTACGATATAGCGCCAATTGTGTATACGATTAGGTACGAGAAACCACAAAGAGGGCATGACCTTATATCGCTTGAAAAAATGCCGCACATATATAGGAAAATGTTCGATTTAAGTGGTAAGGTTCATGTGAGCCATGCGCACTTATACTGTTGTATGGTATCAAAAGAAACTGCAATAAAAGAAGGGCGTTATCAATCGGAAAATAGCGATGATTATCATGAATTACCAGAAGAAAAACTTATAAACGCAATTGAGCAAATACAGGATCCTTTGGTTATAATGGAATCGTTAAAAAATTACGAAACTCTACGATTGGTTGCTCTTTTGGAGGAAAAAGGCCATGGCGAAATTCCCTTAATTGCTGTTATGACTTTATATGACGAAAAAGTGGCGTTTGGCGAAAGTAGAGGGCGAAATCATGTGCTTCTTACGATATATGAAAAAAACAGTCTTTCTGATTACATCGAAAAGACTAGAAATGAAAGTCGTATTCTGCATATAAAAAAAGGAGTTTCCGAAGATGCATTAGCCGACTTCCAATTAGTCGGGAACGTATCTAAAGAAACTCTCAACAATAATATACGCAATTTTAATAAAAAAGTCAAGGCTTTCAAAGAAAAATATAAAATCAACTATGAAAGGAAGCATTCTCACAATATCGCCCCCGGTCGCAATGATGTGGTGGCAGAGTTGCTCCGCCTAAAATATATAAAGAAAATTGCGAGGAATAAAAAAGATTGGATTTCCAAAAGGAAATCCAATCTTTTTTTATCTTAAATGCATTGGTATTTTTTGATTAAGTTTCTCAATAAGTTCCTTGCCGCAGGCAGGAGTATCCGCAAGGGGAAAGGGGCGGGAGAGCTCCTCATATTTATGGGTGCAGATCTTTCGAAAGGGCAAGAGCTGCAGCTTTTGAAGATTGGGAAATTCCATCGCGATTTTTACAATTTCATCGATATCTTCATCGGTCAATCCCGGCACCACTACATGGCGGATCCAAAGAGGAATTTCTCTTTTTGCTGTTTCTTCCAAAAAGGAAAGCACTGCTTCCAAAGAGCCGCCTGTATATTGGCGGTAGAGATCATCTGTTGCAAATTTCAAATCGCAAAGAACCAAGTCGGTATGTTCTAAAATCGCGCCGCCATGGGAAATTCCGGCGGTATCAAGCGCGGTGTGAAGGTTATTTGCTTTACACTTTTTCAGGAGTTCTTCCGCAAATTCTCTCTGCATCAGCGGCTCTCCGCCGGAAAGGGTAACCCCGCCATCGGCTCCGAAATAGGGCGAATAGCGCAAGATCTTCTTCACTAAATCATCGGCAGAGATTTCCTCGCCACCCGTAAAACTTTGAGTTTCAGGATTATGGCAATAGGGGCAGTGCAGGGGGCAACCTTGAAAGAAAACAACCGATCGAACCCCCGGCCCGTCTGCGCAACCCATCGATTGAAAGGATGCAATCTTGCCTATCATTTAAAATTCCTCGTGGAAGGTGCGGGAGATCACTTCATCCTGCTGGGCAGGAGAAAGCTTATGGAAATCAACCGCATATCCGCTAACCCGAATGGTTAAATTGGGGTATTCTTCGGGATGCTCTTTGGCTTTTATCAGCGTTTCCCGATCCAAAACATTGATATTGATATGTTGCGCCCCTTTTCCAAAATAGCCATCGATGATATTGGTCAGATTTTGCTCGCGGGTTTGCTGATTCTCGCCAAGGGCAGCGGGAATCATGGTAAAGGTATTGGAAATACCGTCTTTGCAAATATCATAAGAAAGCTTGGCCACCGAATTCAGGGAGGCAAGAGCGCCGTTTTTCTCCCTTCCGTGCATAGGATTCGCTCCGGGGGCGAAGGGCTGGCCTGCTTTGCGGCCATCGGGAGTAGCGCCGGTCTTTTTTCCGTAAACCACATTAGAGGTAATCGTTAAGATAGAAAGAGTGTGCTCCGCGCCTCTGTAAGTGGGAATTGCTTTTAAAGCATCGGCAAAAAGCTTGGTTTGCTCCACTGCGATGGAATCTACCCGATCGTCATCATTTCCGTAGGTTGGAAATTCGCCGATGGTTTCAAAATCAGTGATGATGCCGCGCTCATCTCGAATGGGGCGCACTTTTGCGTAGCGAATGGCGGAAAGGGAGTCGGCCAGCACCGAAAGCCCCGCAGCGCCAAAGGCCATAAAGCGATGCACATCGGTATCGTGAAGCGCCATCTGAGTTTTTTCATAGGCATATTTATCATGCATATAATGGATCATATTCATGGCCGAAACATAGGTTTTAGCAAGCCATCCGCGATAAAAATTCATCCGCTCCAGCACCACATTATAATCCAGGATCTCCCCTTCATATACAGGCATGGGCGGCGCCACCTGATCGCCGGTCTTTTCATCTCGGCCGCCGTTGAGGCTGTAAAGCAAAAGCTTTGCAAGATTGGCTCTTGCACCGAAGAATTGCATATCCTTACCAACGCGCATAGCAGAAACGCAGCAAGCAATAGCATAGTCATCGCCAAAGCCCTCCCGCATCACATCGTCGTATTCATATTGAATTGCGCAGGTCTCGCAGGAGAGCCGATTGCAAAAATGCTTGAAGGGGAGCGGAAGCTGCTTGGACCAAAGCACAGTGAGATTCGGTTCGGCGGAAGGGCCCAAATTCCGCAAGGTATTGAGCATGCGGAAGGTGGAGCGGGTAACAAGGGTTCTGCCATCGATTCCCATGCCGCCGAGGGCTTCGGTGATCCACATAGGGTCGCCTGCAAAAAGCTCATTATATTCTGGGGTGCGCAGATGGCGCGCCATCCGCAGCTTTAAAACAAAATCATCGATCAACTCTTGCGCTCCGGCTTCATCAAGAAGGCCTCTTGCCAGATCGCGCTCTAAATAAATATCCAAAAAGGTGGAAACTCTTCCAAGGCTCATGGCTGCGCCGTTTTGCTCCTTATTGGCGGCAAGATAGCCGAAATAAAGCCATTGCACCGCTTCCTTTGCGTCCTTTGCAGGGGCAGAAATATCATAGCCATACATAGCGGCCATTTCCTTAAGCTTGCCCAAAAAAGCGATTTGCTGAAAAAGTTCTTCCAATTGCCGCACATTTTCGGTATTGGGCACCCGATCGGCGATCTGATCTTTATCCTTTTGCTTTTCTTCAATCAGCCGATCGATTCCATAGAGAGCAATTCGGCGGTAATCGCCGATGATGCGGCCTCTTCCGTAGGCATCGGGCAGGCCTGTAATAATGCCGCTATGGCGGGCGGCCCGAATATCTTTGCTATAAACGCGGAAAACGCCATCGTTATGGGTGGTGCGATAGGTGAATTCCTCTTCGACCTTATCCGAGAGGGTATACCCGTAGGCTTTGCAAGCCTTTCTTGTCATATTAATGCCGCCGAAGGGGTTCACACCGCGCTTCAAGGGAGCATCCGTTTGAAGGCCAACAATCAGCTCGTTTTCTTGATCAATATAACCCGGCTTATAGCTGGTGAGGGAGCTTACGGTTTCGGTATCAATATCTAATACTCCGCCTCGCTTTTGCTCTTCTGCCATCAGAGCGCGGCATTTGGCTAAAATTCCTTTTGTGCGCTCGGTGGGGCCGGATAAAAATGCATCATCGCCTGTATAAGGGGTATAATTGCGCTGAATAAAATCCCGAACATTGATTTCATCCTGCCATTTTCCTGCTTTAAATCCATTCCATTGATCCATCATTTTATCCTCCTGATCAGGCAATATAAAAGGGCAGTGAAGAAAAGATTTCCTCACTGCCCAGACGGTCGGCTTTACTCATTTTCTCGGTTACACGATGGTTCTTTCCATCTTACTTCCGTCAGAAACCGAAAAAATCTTTGTTCACCTAAAGGATACCATGAAGATTAAAAAAAGTCAATCAATTTTTGGAAGATATCCGGTTGAAAAGTGCCGAAAATTATGGTACTATATCCATAATATATTGTTTAAAAGGATGAAACCTATGGAAAAGATGAAGGGCTGCGTGCCCTGTTTGTTCGGTTTGGAGGCAATGGTGGCTGATGAACTGAAAAAAATCGGTGCTGATGAGGTACGGGCCGAGAATGGGCGCGTTTATTTCGAAGGGGCTCCCGAAATATTTGTCGATGCCAATTTATGGATCCGATGCGGCCAGCGGGTAGAGATCGTTTTGGGGAGTTTCCCCGCCAAAACCTTTGAAGAGCTGTTTGAAGGGGTGAGAAAACTGCCTTGGGAGCGCTTCATTCCGGAAGATGGCCGCTTTCCTGTGAAAGGCCATGCGCTCAACTCTAAACTCAATAGTGTGCCGGCCTGCCAATCAATCGTTAAAAAGGCTATTGTGCGGCGGTTGGAAGGGCATTATAAAAGAAGTTTATTTCCCGAAACGGGAATGCTTTTCAGCATTCGTTTTTCTCTTTTGAAGGACCAAGCGGTCTTAATGCTGGATACCACCGGCACCGCCCTTCATAAGCGCGGCTATCGCCCTGCTGCCATGCCTGCCCCTATTCGGGAAACCTTGGGCGCGGCTTTGGTGAGCATTGCCCGCCCTTATCCCGATACCGTTCTATATGATCCCTTTTGCGGCAGCGGTACTCTTCTGATTGAAGGGGCTATGATTGCCCGCAATATGGCGCCGGGGCTTTTGCGCGGCTTTATTTCAGAAGGTTGGGAGCTTTTTCCCAAAGAACTTTGGAAAGCGCGGCGGGAAGCGGCAAGAGCGGCTCAAAAAGAAGTGCCTTTTAGAGGAGCGGGGAGCGATATCGATCCCAAAGCAGTTAAAATGGCTCTTGATAATGCCAAGCGGGCAGGGGTTGCCGATTGCTTGGAATTTAAAGTGGCTGATGTGAAAGATTTTAAGATCGAAACGCCCCGTGGCATGGTTGTAACCAACCCGCCTTATGGGGAGCGGCTTTTGGAAAAAGAAGAGGCTCAAGCTCTCTATCGCATCATGGGCGAGGTTTTTCCGAAAGAGCCGGGGAAGCGGTATTTTATTATCGCGCCTGATCCGCAGTTTGAGTCTTTGTTCGGCAGAAGAGCCGATAAAAAGAGAAAGCTATATAACGGAATGTTGGAATGCAATTATTTCCAATATTTTAAAAATTAAAATGAAGGAGAATGTTTAAAATGGAATTCAGCTTGAATCATCCGATTTTATTCGTCATCGTTGGTGCTATATTGCTTTTGGTGCTGGCGCAATCGATCTTTTTCTTGGTTCGTGCTTGGCAAGCAGGTAAGGAGATGGGGATCGATGGGGCCAAATTGCGCAAAACAGTGATTTCATCTGCGGTCTTCACCATTGCGCCTGCAGTATCCATTCTGATGGGAGTAATCGTTCTTTCCAAAAAGCTTGGTTTGGCCCTTCCTTGGCTTCGCCTTTCTGTTATCGGCGCCCTTACATATGAGCTGACTGCTGCGGAAAACGCCGCCAATGCCGCCGGAACCTCTCTTTCCGAATCGGCAACGCAGGTTTCCGGCGAGCAATTTTTGAATATCACCATTGTTATGACCCTTGGCATTATCGTTGGCCTTGTGTTGGTGCCGATTCTTTGCAAAAAGATTCAAGGCGGCATGGATAAGATGAAAAAGAAAGATACCAAATGGGGCGAGATTTTAACCAATGCTCTTTTCATGGGTATGATCTCTGCCTTTATGGGTATGATCTTTACCGATATTCGAAGCGGCCTTGTTGGTTGGATCCCTGTATTTATTATGCTGATATCAGCGGTCTGCATGGCGCTGATGGGGCTTTTGATGAAAATCACCAAATGGCAATGGCTCAATGATTATGCCTTGCCCATTTGTATGCTGATCGGTATGGCTTCCGCCATTCCTGTAACGAATCTGATTGGAGGTTGATGAGCAATGAAAAAAAGACCTTATGAAGAGCAAATTCATATCGATGGCCGCGTATGGGGCGCTATTGCAGGCGTTGCCATCTGCGCCTTCCCTTTGCTGGTTGCCGTTCTTTTTCAGCTAAAGCCCGATTGGGGTGTAGTCCTTAAAGGTTTGATCGGTGTTGCTCCTATTTTCTGGACCGTTGGCCTTATTGAAGTCTTCACCTATATTCCCATGCTTGGGGCCGGAAGCTCCTATCTGGCCTTTGTTACCGGAAATATTACCAATTTGAAGGCGCCCTGCGCCATCAATGCCATGGAGAATACCGGAGCAAAAGCAGGCTCCAAGGAAGCGGAGATTATCTCCACTATCGCAGTTGCCACTTCCTCGATTGTAACCATTCTGATCATTGCCTTGGGTGTTCTGATGATCGTTCCCCTTACTCCGATTTTGGAAAATCCTGCTCTGACGCCTGCCTTCGATAATATTTTGCCTGCTCTTTTTGGGGCTCTCGGTGTTGTTTATATTTCTCGGAATTGGAAATTGGCGATTGCGCCGGTTCTCTTTATGCTGATCCTCTTTATTGCAGTGCCCGGCCTTTCCGGCGCAGTGGGAATGTTGGTTCCCGTTGGGGCCATTATTGCCATCGCTGTGGCAAGAGTTCTTTATAAGAAAGGGAAGCTTTGATCATGATGATCTTTTGGTGTATTTTAGGTTTATTCATTCTTTGGCTTTTGATTTTGGTGATTCGCGCCCTTGCTTTTCGCCCTCTTCCGGAGGAAAGAAAGGCTCCCGCCTCCTTTGATTATGATAAGGAAAAGGCAGTTTGCGATCTTGCGGATATGATTCGTTGCAAAACGATCTCCGATAAAGATCCCGCGAAAGAGAATGAGGCGGAATTTGAAAAATTCCTCTCCCTTCTTGAGGAGCGCTTCCCCTTGGTTTACCAAACCTGTGCGCTTTATCGCCCCAATAAAAGAGCATTGCTCTTTGAATGGAAGGGCAGGGAAGAAGGGGATCCTACTGTGTTGATGGCTCATTACGATGTGGTTTCCGTGGTGGAAGAAAATTGGAGCCGCGATCCCTTCTCCGGCGAAATTGAAGAGGGTGTTCTTTGGGGGCGGGGCACCCTTGATACCAAGGGCACCCTGAATGCCATTCTTCAAAGCGTGGAATATTATATTAAAAAAGGTTTCAGCCCGAAAAATACCATTTATCTTGCCTTCGGCGGCGATGAAGAAATCAATGGCAACGGCGCTCCTTCTATTGTGAAATGTTTTAAGGATCATTCGATCCATCCCGCCTTGGTGGTGGATGAGGGCGGCGCTGTGGTGGAAAATGTATTCCCCGGTGTTAAGCGTTCCTGCGCTGTGGTTGGTATTGCCGAAAAGGGACTGATGAATGTATCTTTTGAGTTTCGTGGAAATGGCGGCCATGCATCAGCCCCTCCTGCCCATACCGCTGTGGGGCTTCTTTCTCGCGCATGCGTGCGTTTGGAGAGCCATCCCCCTAAAGCAAGGCTGACCAAACCGGTCAAGGAGCTTTTCAATACCCTTGGCCGCCATAGCTCTTTTGCTTATAAACTGATTTTTGCAAACCTTTGGTGCTTCAGGCCCTTGCTCTTTTTGATCTGTAAGATCTCCGGCGGTGAGTTGAATGCCTTGGTGCGCACCACCTGCGCCTTCACCACCATGCAGGGAAGCAAGGGGCTTAATGTGATGCCTCCCTATGCAAAAATGACTGCGAATATGAGAATTATCTGCGGCGAAACAAAAGAGAGCGCCCTCGATTATGTGCGGAAAACTGTCAATGATCCCAAGCTTGAAATTCGCTGCATGGAGGGTTGCGATCCTTCGCCTGTTTCTCAAACAGAAGGAAAAGGTTGGGAGGATGTGAAGAGCGCTATTAACCAAACTTGGCCCGAAGCCCTTGTTTCTCCCTATCTTATGATGGCCTGCTCCGATTCCCGCCATTATGGCTCCTTGAGCGATTGCGTTTATCGCTTTTCCGCTATGGCGCTCTCCAAAGAAGAGCGCGCCATGATCCATGGAAATGATGAGCGAATTCCGGTAGAGACCATTCATAAAGCAGTGGAATTCTATCTCCATTTGATCGCCAACCGCTAAATAAAAATGCTGAAGAGCGTTTGCTCTTCAGCATTTTTGCTTATTCAACAATGTTATTGATCCATATGCCGGATTTGATGAGAAACCCGCCAACAATGCATTTTACTGCCTCAATGGCTTGAATGATAAAGAATAGGGGCAGAATCGGAAGCGGGGTAAGATGCGCCAAAATCAGCGCCAGCGGCACTGCGAGGCCCCATGTGAACCCGCAATCGAAGATAAAGGTGATCAGCGTTTTCCCGCCGGAGCGAAGGGTGAAATAGCAGCAATGGCAGAAGGCCATAAAAGGCATCATCAATCCAACAATTTGAATGAGGTTGCTTGCAAGGGTGCGAACCTCATGGCTTGTATTATAGATAAGAGGAATCACCGGCGCCAAAAGAATCATGATCAGCCCTAAAAGGGCGCAGCAGGCAACCGATAAGGCTAAAAGCCGCCAAACGGTTGTTTTGGCATCTTTGATCTGATTAGCGCCAAGCTGCTGCCCAACTATGATGGCAAGGGCGCTGCCCATCGAGAGAAAAACAACGTTAAAGAGATTGGCAACCGTTGAGGAAATATTACTTGCGGCAACAACCTCAAGCCCTCTTGCGGAATAAGCTTGCATCAGCATGGCCATGCCAAGAGACCAAAGAAATTCGTTGATCAGAAGGGGAAGGCCGCGCTTTGCGATGCGATTGCAAAGTTCCATGGGAATTTTGAGGCTCCGATAGGCGCCCTGAATAAAGGGGAAGCGTTCTTTGTTTTTATGCGTAAACCAAAGAATAATAACGGCTTCCATATAGCGGGAAAGCACTGTTGCAATCGCCGCACCTGCCACGCCCATTGGTTCAAACCATAAAAAGGGAAGGCCCTCATTACCAAAAATGAATATGTAATTGAAAATTAAATTGATCAGAATCGCGGCCACGCTTGCGATCATCGGTAATTTGGTTTCGCCGAGTTCCCGCAGGGTGCTTCCATAGGATTGGGAAAGGGCGAAGGGAATCAGGCCGATCAGCATAATTGCAAGATAATCCTGCGCAAATCCCATGGTTGCTTCCGCTTCAGCGGCAGAGGTTCCTTCCGCAAGATACATAGCGATCAAAGGCTTCGGTATCAGAAGGAAAACGCAGAAAGCAATCAAGAGCATGGCCGCGGAAATGTAGATCTTTGCGCGGAAGCAATGGCGAATGCCGCGGTGATCTGCAGCGCCCGCATATTGCGCTGCAAAAATTCCGGCACCGGCTAACCCGCCGAAAATACAGAGATTAAAGATGAAGAGCAGTTGATTTACAATGGCAACTGCCGACATCGGCAGCGTGCCTACCCGTCCGACCATCACATTGTCAAGAAGGCTTACCACATTGGTAACGGTGTTTTGGATAATGATGGGCAGTAAGATTAAAAGCACCTTGCGGTAAAAATCTCTATTTCCGATCAGATTGGTTTTAACTTGCTGAATATTCGTCATAATTTTCCTCTTTTTAAAAGTCTTTCAATACTATACCATAAGAAACAAAGGAATACAAGGCGTGAAATATTTTTTCTTTACAACCTCATAAAAGTATTGTATAATAAAAGTGAAAATAATCGAAAGGATGAATCATAGTATGTCTTACCCCATTATTACCATTGCTCGTCAGTATGGCTCCGGCGGTCGCTCCATCGGAGAAAAGGTGTCCACCCTTTTGAATATTCCCTTTTACGATCGTAAACTGGTAGAATATATTGCAGAAAAAAGCGGTTTTTGCGCCGCAGTTGTGGAGCAGATGTCTCAAAAGAAGCCTGCAAGCCTTCTCTATGCTCTCTCCGGTGCAACCATTGAGTTTCCGCTGCAGGATCAGGTTTATTTTGCGCAAGCAAAGGTGATCCGCGAGCTTGGGGAAAAGGGGCCTTGTGTAATCGTAGGCCACTGCGCCGATAGCATCTTGGAAGAAAACCATCGTGTGTTGAAGGTGTTCCTCTATGCCGATGCTGAAAACCGCGCCCGCCGCTCCAAGGAAGAATATAAAGACGAAGCTAAAAATCATGTTGATTATGTTCGCCGCATGGATAAAAAGCGCAAAGGGCATTATGATTATTTCACTCATCGCACATGGGGAAAATCCGAAAACTATGATCTTTGCATCAATACCGATATCGGCCTCGATCTGGTTGCAGATATTATCAGCCGTGTTGCAAGAGAAATGGAATTTTAATCAAATATAAAAAAGAGAAGGAGCGTTGCTCCTTCTCTTTTTTAGTTTTCGATAAATTCATAAGCAAGGCGGGGATCTCCGTTTTCTAAATAGATGATGCCGCAGCGCTTATAGCCATGCTTTTCAACGGTATGCTGCATGATCTTATTATCCTCATGGGTATCGATCCGCAGATGATTGATTTTGCTTTTGCAAAATTCGAAGGCCTCTTTGAAAATGCCGCGCTCCTCCTCGGCTCCGGTGATGCGATGAATGGTGCCGTAGGGCGAGGAATCCAGCCATTCGCCTTCAATATAGTGATATGTGGGATCCTCGCCGATATAGAAATAAAACACGCCGCAAACCTTATTATTTCGCTCTATAGTGAAAAGGCGCTCCTTTTGAATATCATCTATTAAAAGCTCCTTCGGGAAGGGCTCTGTCCATTGATGAAGATTGCCGGTTTTTCGCATAAAGGCTCTTGCTTTTTCATAAAGCTCCATGATGATCGGCAGATCCTGCTCAGTTGCTGCTCGAACCATTTAAGCGCCCTCCTTCTCATAAATGGATAATTCCATCTTATCGGCTTCGATGCGGTAAAGCGTTTTTCCGCTCTTTTCATAGGAATTCCAAGTTCCGTAAACATACATGATCTTTTCTTCGTCCGGATATTTTAGGCCCTCCGCAAGCTTGATCTCCAAATATTCGCTGCAGCAGCCGGCAGTATCGGCAATTTCGATCAAATAGTGATCTCCGTCGGCAAAAATGCAGCCTTCTGCGCGAATGGTCTGCCCCAGATAATCCTTGGGGTTTGCATTCATGTTGGCAGCCTCGGCATAAGCCATAGAGGGGCTGATAATCTCGCTAACAATCAGGTCGATATCATATTCCGCGTTTCCGCAGCTGCAAAGGAGCAGCGCGAAGGCCAATAATAAAACTAAAAGTCGCTTCATGATCTTGCTCCTTTCAATTTACCAATGAGGGTGAACAGCAGGAAGATAACAATATTTACCGCCACAATAGTGGGGCCAACAGGGGTGCCCATCAAGGAAATCATAATTCCAAGGGCCGCCGCAAAAACAGAAATAGTCCCTGCGCAAAGAATAACCGAAAGGAAATTCTTGAAAACGCGCATAGCAGAAAGGGCAGGGAAAATAATAAGAGCAGAGATGAGCAAGGAGCCCACCAAATTCATGGCCAAAACAATGACCAAAGCGGTAATGATTGCAATCATCAGGTTATAAAGACCGGCGCGCACTCCTGTGGCAGCGGCAAAGCTTTCATCGAAGGTAACCGCAAAGATTTGCCGATAGAAAAGAATAAAGAAGAGCAAAACCAGGATCGAAACGCCAATGCAGAGTATTACATCCAGCTTGGTCAGCGTTAAAATCTGATCCGAACCAAAAAGAGTGGTGCAAACATCCCCGTTGGTATTGGCCGAGGCAGGGAAGAGGCATACCAAAAGGTATCCAAGCCCCATGGAGCTGGAAGAGATCATGGCGATGGCCGCATCCCCTTTAATTCTGGTGGATTGGCGGGTGCGAAGCAATAAAATTGCTGTGATAATGGTAATGGGTAAAACAATCAGCATATTGCCGGAAACATGCAAAACCGTTGCAATGCAAAGGGCGCCGAAGGCAACATGAGAAAGCCCATCGCCGATAAAGGAGAACCGCTTGAGTACAAGGGAAACCCCTAAAATGGAGGTACATAGCGCAATCAAAATGCCAACTATCATTGCGTTTTGCATCATGGGCTTGGAAAAATAGTAGGCAACTGTTTGGAAAAAGAGATTCATTTCAGCCCACCTCCCAGTTCAATAAATGCTTTTCCGACCGGAGTTTGCAAATAATCCTCGGTGGTGCCGAAGAAGAGGGGCTCGCGGCTGATATGCAGAATTTTGGTGGCATAGCGCACTGCCGCGGAAATATCATGGGAAACCATGATGATTGTAATGTTTTCTTCTCGGTTAAGCTTTGCAATCAGTTCGTAGAGCTCTTGGGTAACCAAGGGATCCAAGCCCGCTACCGGCTCATCTAAAAGAATCATATCCTGCGCCGCCGAAAGGGCTCTTGCCAAAAGAACGCGCTGCTGCTGCCCGCCGGAAAGCTCGCGATAGCAGCGGTTTTGCAGCTCTAAAATGCCCATTCGCTCCATATTGCGCCGCGCAAGTTCCTTTTCTGCCTTTGTATAAAAAGGGCGCAGACCGCCGCGGTTTAGGCAACCGGATAAAACCACTTCCTTTACCGAGGCGGGAAAATCCTTTTGGATCAATGTCTGCTGGGGAAGATAACCGATCTGCTTGCGATCGGCAAAGTGGATTGCGCCCCCCAAAGGCTTCAGCAGGTTTAAAAGGGTTTTCATCAAGGTGGTTTTGCCGGAACCGTTTTCGCCGACAATGCAGAGGTAATCTCCTTTTTCAACATGGAAATTCAGATTCTCTGCAATAACCTTGCCCTCATAGCCAAGGGATAAATCTTTAATAAGCAGTTGTGTCATCAATTTGCTCCTAATGCTAATTTTAAGGTCTTATAATTTTTTTCCATCAGATCAAGATAAGCGGCGCCTTCTTCAATCTGCTTTATCGTTACCGATTGAATGGAATTAAGAGTAAGGATTTTGCCGGATTTTTCTTTGCTGTTGTTGATAACCGATTGGGCAACGCTTTGATTGGCGCTTTCTGTTACCAAAAGATAGGGGAGTTTTAAGTCATCCAGCGTTTCCGATAAATGGGCGATGGTTTTAAAGCTCGCTTGGGTTTCGGTTGAGCAACCCTCAAAAGCGGCCTCGTAAGAAAGCCCATAATCACTGGTTAAATATAAGAAGGGGAAGCGATCGGGCACCAAAAGGGTTTTATATTTTGCCCTTGCAACCATATTCTCAAATTTTTTATCCAATTCATGGAGTTTACCGCAATAGTTTTTGGCGTTGCTTTTATAAATCTCTTTATTTTCGGGATCAAGTTCTCCAAGCGCATCGGCGATCTTTTGCGAGATCAGCTCGGCGCGCTTAAGAGAGAGCCAGATATGCTCGTCGCATTCATCAATTTCGTGGTCATGAGCATCATTTTCCTCATGCTGATGCGCAGAGCAAAGGGGATTGGTATCTAAAAGCTTGATGGTTTTTCGATTTTTGTTAATTGGATCCTTTAGCGCATTTTCAGCCCACTGGTCCGAAACCCCGCCCACATAGATGAAGAGATCGCATTCCGAAATATTCATCAGATCCTCTGCAGTGGCCTGATAATTATGAAGATCAGCCCCGTTATCCATTAGTAAGGTAAGGGTATTATTTTCAAGCTCTTCTCCCAAAATATTGCGCACCCAATCATATTGAGGAAAAACAGTGCAAATGATATGCATTCCTTTTGTTTGCCCCGGTAAGGATCCGCAGCCTGCAAGAGAAAGAAGCAGAATAAAAGCAATAATTCCTGCTAAAATTTTTCGTTTCATGAATTGGCCTCCTTTCTGCACCCGCCGCATCGGCCATAAAGGATGGTTTTATGGCCATCTACCCAAAATTGAAATCCTGCATTGATTTCTTGCAGAAGCAAGCGGGAAGCTTCGTTGTTCATATGAATTAGTTTGCCGCAATCTGTGCATTGCAGGTGGAGATGCTCATGGCAATGGTGCTCCATAAATTGATAATAATTGCAATGGGATCCATCGGTTTCGAAGCGGCGGATCATGCCTTCCTCTGCAAGGCGCGGAAGAAGGCGGTAAACAGTGCTTTTTCCCGGCGCTTCGGATTGATATTTTTGGCGCAGGGCATCTGCCAGCTCGTCGGCGGAATAGCTTCTTTGAGGATTTTCCTGCAGAAGGGCTAAAATCAGTTGCCGCTGCTTTGTTTGATAATGCTTCATAATTTCCTCCAAATTGAGAATAGTTCTCATATTGAGAGTATAGTCTATTTATTATGGGATGTCAAGAAAAATAAAAAATAAAAAGGATATCATATTTGAATAATCAGTTAAATTTTGCCCTTATGCTTGCATTCGGTGCATTATTTGTATATAATAAAAGAAAAAATCGAATGAGGAAGATAGAATGCAAGAAAAAATGAAAGCCGCAAATCTCCATGGAATTATGGATCTGCGGTATGAAGATATTGATAAACCTAAATGTGAAAAAGAAGAAGTGCTTGTTGCGCTGAAAAGCTGCGGCGTTTGCGGCAGCGATGTTCCCAGAGTTTATTCAAAGGGAACCTATCATTTTCCAACTGTGATCGGCCATGAATTTTCCGGTCTTGTTGTGGAGGATGAAAGCGGAGAATGGCTCGGGAAGCGAGTGGCAGTTTTTCCGCTTCTTCCATGCTTTGAGTGTGAGAGTTGCAAAGGGCAAAACTATGCAACCTGCAGCAACTATGATTATTATGGTTCCCGCAGAGATGGCGGTATGGCTGAATATCTGGCGGTCAAAAAATGGAATTTGATCGAGCTTCCCGATTCTCTTAGCTTCGATGAGGCGGCTATGTGCGAGCCGGTTTCGGTGGGGCGCCATGCCATCGGCAAATTGGAGATCAAGGAGGGGGAAAACCTTTTGATCTCCGGTGCGGGCCCGATCGGGTTGATTGCAGGTCAATGGGCAAAGCTCTATGGCGCAAAAGATGTTTATTATTTTGATATTGATGAGCGCAAGATCGATTTCGCAAAGGAAATGGGCTTCAAGGCATATACCGGCGCGGAGAAGATCGATTGCGTGCTGGAGGGCACCGGCCATGGTGCTGCCCTTGCTAAATGCCTTGCGGCCATTAAGCCCTTTGGCAAAATGGTGCTGATGGGCAATCCTGCAGGCGAGGTCGCGCTTTCCCAAGAAACCTATTGGCATATTTTGCGCAAAGAATTAAAGATTTATGGTACTTGGAATTCTTCTTATAGTGAAATGCAAAATGATTGGAAGGAAAGCATTAAAGCCATTGCCGAGGGAAAGCTGAATGTGAAGCCTTTGATTACCCATAAATTTCCTTTGGAGCAAGTTCATGAAGCCTTTGAACTGATGAAGGAGCGCAAGGAATTCTTCAATAAGGTTATGCTGAATATGAATGAGGATTAAAAAATGAAAAATCAGATTTCTCCTTCCATTATGTGTGTCGATTTCTTTGATTTGGAGCAAAGTATTCGCGCATTTGAAAGAGCGGGAATTGAGTATATCCATGTTGATATCATGGATGGCCAATTTGTTCCGAATTTCACTCTTGGCACCGATTTTATCAATCAGTTAAAAAAGCATACAAAGATTCCCTTGGACATTCATTTGATGATCGAAAATCCCGAAGAGAAGCTCTCTTGGTTTTCCTTTGGAGAAGGAGACTATGTGGGGATTCATTATGAATCGACCGATCATTTTAAAAAAGCGCTTTCCATGATCCGTGAGCGGGGGGCAAAAGCGATGGCTGTTCTGAGTCCGGCTACTCCTTTCAATGTTTTGGAGGATTCCCTTGATCTTCTCGATGGGGTTTTGATTATGACGGTGAACCCCGGTTTTGCCGGCCAAAAAATGATCGAGAGCACTTTGCCGAAAATTTCGGAGCTTAGAAGATATCTTGATGAGCGGGGCTATTCTCATATTGAGATCGAATGCGATGGAAATGTAAGCTTTGAAAATGCAAAGCGGATGAGGGATGCAGGCGCCAATATCTTTGTTGGCGGCAGCTCTTCGGTTTTTTCAAAGGATGGCTCCATTGAAGAAAATATTGCAAAGCTTCGCAAAATAATCGAATAAAAAAGAGAGATGCATCGCATCTCTCTTTTTATATGGTGAAATTCTCCCTTTTTAATAATAAAGCTGATCCTCGGTCCAATTCTCCAGAACTTTGACCATATCGGCAGCATCGGCCTTGGCGCCTGAAAGATCATGCTCCAAATAGTTGCCGCATTCCTTTTTGCCGACTCCGGGAACCTCTCCCTCAAAATCGGCGGCAAAAGCAAAGGCATCGCGCACCAACTGAATGGCATCATTATAAGAAACCGTATCTCTTAAAAGCAGATAAAAACCGGTGCGGCATCCCATGGGCCCAACATAGACCACTTCATTTTCAAATTTACTGTTCCGCGCAAAGGTGGCGAAAAGATGCTCGAAGGTATGCATGGCTCCGTTTTGCAGGTAATCGCCGCCATTTGGCTTTCTCATGCGAATATCATAGGTTACAACATCTCCGTCCTTTCTGGAGATATACATTCCCTTTTCCAGTTTATTATGATCAACCGTAAAACTTGCGATTGTTTTCATGGCTTGCCCTCGTTTCTGTAATTTTTCAATATTTTATCAGTTTTTTTCAAAAAAATCAATCTAAAGAATAAATCTCCTATGCAAATGCCAAAATATATGCAGAATATTTTAGCAAGGAGGTTAAAACCGATGAAACGGTTTTTAGCAGTTATTTGTATTTTGATTTTGTCCCTTGGGCTTTTCTCTTGCCAAAGAATGGAAACAGGGGAAGGGGAGGTCTATTACCTGAATTTTAAGCCGGAGCAAGATAAGCAATGGCAGGCCTTGGCCGATGCTTATACCAAGGAAACAGGAGTGAAGGTAACGGTGGTTACCGCTGCGGCAGGCACTTATGAAGATACTCTCTCCGCCGAGGTTGTTAAAAGCAATCCGCCAACGCTCTTTCAGGTAAATGGTCCTATGGGCCTTGCGGGGTGGAAAAATTATTGCTATGATCTTTCCGATACTGCTCTTTACGAGCAACTGACCGATGATGATTTTGCGCTGGAGATTGATGATAAGGTGGTCGGTGTTGCTTATGCAATTGAAACCTTTGGTATCATTTATAATAAAGCTCTTTTGAATAAATATTTTGCTTTAGCTGATGCAAAAATCAAATCTCTTGATGAAGTTAAGGGCTTTGAATCCTTCAAAACGATGGTTGAGGATATCCAAAGCAAGAAGGAGGCTCTTGGCATAAAAGGTGCGTTTACCTCTGCGGGCATGGATTCCTCCTCCGATTGGCGCTTTAAAGGCCATCTTGCCAATCTTCCGATCTATTATGAATATATGGAAAATGATATCGATAAAACGGATGCTATTAAAGGCGAATTTTTAGATGGATTTCGCCGAATCTGGGATCTTTATCTTACCAATTCCACTGTGGAACCCGCAGCCATCGGCGCAAAAACCGGCGATGATGCGTTGAATGAATTTAATAATGGTGAAGCGATCTTTTATCAAAACGGCACTTGGGCATGGAATGAAACCATGGAAGAGAAGATCGGCGCCGAAAATGTTGGAATGCTGCCTATTTATATCGGGGCTGATGGAGAGGAAGGCCAAGGCCTTTGCACCGGCAGCGAAAATTATTGGTGTGTAAATGCCAAGGCAAGCGAGCAGGATATTCAGGTAACCCTTGATTTTCTGGAATGGGTGGTTACCAGCGAGGAGGGAACCACTGCTTTGGCAGAAGAGATGGGATTTGTGAGCCCCTTTAAGAAGGCGAAAAAATCCGATAATCCCTTAATTCAGGCTGCCGATGATGATCTTGCCGCAGGGCGGGAACCGGTGGATTGGAGCTTTTCCACTATCCCCGGTGAAAATTGGAAGGATGGAGTTGGCGCCGCGCTTTTGGCCTATGCCCAAGGTGATCGCACCGATGCCCTTTGGGAAGAGGTGAAAAATGCATTTGTTGGCGGTTGGTCTAAAGAATATAGCGCCAACTATGGAGGATAAAGAGTGAATAATAAAACCCTCGGCAGGTGGTTTCCGCTCTTCCTTTTGCCAACCCTGATTGCTTTTATTATGGGGTTTGTGGTGCCCTTCTTCATGGGGATATGGCTATCCTTTTGCGAATATGGCACAATCGAGGATCCCACCTTTGTTGGTTTTTCAAATTATCTTCGCGTTTTTACTGCCGATAGCGGATTTTGGTCCTCTTTTGCTTTCACCGCAGTTTTCACTCTGCTTTCCGTTGTGGTGATAAATGTTTTAGCCTTTTTGGTAGCATTAGGGCTCACCCGTGGAATTCGCGGTACTAATTTATTCCGCACCGTTTTCTTTATGCCCAATTTAATTGGTGGAATTGTTCTTGGCTATATCTGGAAGATGCTGATCAATTATGGAATTTTAATTCCTCTTTTCGGCAAGGATCTTTCTTATAGCACTTCCTATGGTTTTTGGGGGCTTTTGGCGGTGGTGGCATGGCAGCAAATCGGCTATATGATGATCATTTTCGTCAGCGGCCTCCAATCGGTGCCGGAGGAACTGATCGAAGCCTCCCGCATCGATGGGGCCACCCGATGGCAAACTTTAAAGAATGTAACCATTCCGATGGTGATGCCTTCTATTACCATCTGTGTATTCCTGACTTTAACCAATTCTTTTAAATTATATGACCAAAATCTGGCGCTCACAGACGGGAAACCGGGGCGTACAACCGAAATGCTGGCCATGGCTATTCGGAATGCCTATGGCACTACTCCTCGCGCCCATGGCACCGCGCAGGCAATGGCGGTGATCTTTTTCCTGATTGTGGCTGCAGTGGCGCTTTTGCAGCTTTGGTCCACCCATCGAAAGGAGGTGCGCCGATGATGCATGAAAAAAAGCAGAACCGATGGCTAACAGCGCTCTTCGCCATCTGCTCTGCTATTTATATGATCCCCCTTTTGGTTTTGCTGATCAATTCCTTCAAAACGAAAGAAGCAATTACCGGCAGGGTTTTTGCTCTTCCGGATCGGGAGTCTTTTGCAGGCTTTTCTAATTTTATTCGGGGCATAACCTCTATTGATTTTTTCTCCTCTATTGGATATAGCTTGATTATAACAGTGATTTCGGTTGGCTTGATTCTGCTTTGCACCTCGATGTGTGCTTGGTTTTTGGATCGTGTAGGCGGAAGGCTTTGCAGAGGGCTCTATTACCTTTTTGTTTTTTCTATGGCAGTTCCTTTTCAAATGGTAATGTTTACCTTGCCCTATATTGCAGATCGATTGGGGCTAACTTCGCCTTGGTCGATTCCTCTTGTTTATCTTGGCTTTGGGGCAGGCCTTGCTGTCTTTATTTTTGCAGGCTTTATTAAGGGAATCCCGCTGGAGATCGAAGAGGCCGCCATGATCGATGGGTGCAATGCCCCTGCGACCTTTTTTCGGGTTGTGCTGCCCATTATGCGCCCCACCTATATCTCGGTGGCGATTCTGCAGGCAATGTGGATCTGGAATGATTATCTTTTGCCAACCTTGGTTTTGGATAAAACCAAAGGATATTATACCATTCCCATGGCGATTCAATCGGCAACCACCGATAGCTATGGCTCGGTAGACTATGGCGCTTTCATGGCTCTTCTGACCCTTGCGGTTATTCCTATTATCATCTTTTATGCAATAGGTCAACGCCATATTATCAAAGGGGTTATTTCCGGCGCTGTGAAGGGCTGATGCCAAATCTCTTTTTATAGGCGCGGTAAAATTAGTAACCGATACTTTGCCTGTTGCAGGGCTTGCGGAAAAGAAATCCGCTAATTTTAAAAAAATACTTGCAATTTGGAAATCTCTTTGATATAATGATTGCATTATTTTTAAAATAGAATATCTAGTTGATCCTTGCAGGAAGACTGTAAGGGGATAGAACTTTGGAGAATCCCATTTAATTGGGTGCCGAAGGGGCAAGCGTTTTTGCGCGAAACTCTCAGGCAAAAGGACAAAGATTTTTAAAAAAGAATTCTTTTGATTTTTGCAGATCGTTTGTGCAATAGCGCGGGCGGTCTGTTTTATTTTGCGTTAATGAAGAAAGGGGATTTTTTAAACATGAACGCGTTTATAGAAAAAGTAACTGAGATCAATGGTGTGATCAACACTTGGATTTGGACGGACTTTGGTCTTTATCTGCTGCTGATAGCAGGTGTTATTATGACTGCCGTTACCGGAGTTTTCCAAATCAGCCATCTCAAGCACTGGTGGGTTAATACCATCATGACCATCTTTAAGAAGGATAATACCTCTACCAAAAAGACTGATAAGAAATCCATTTCCCAGTTCCAAGCTTTATGCACTGCATTGGCTGCAACCGTTGGTACCGGTAATATCGCAGGTGTTGCGGCAGCAATTTGCATCGGCGGCCCCGGTGCTGTTCTTTGGATGTGGGTTGCGGCGTTCCTCGGAATGATGACCAACTATTCCGAAAATGTGCTTGGTATTTTCTATCGCCGCAAGAATAAAGATGGCGAGTGGTCCGGTGGCGCTATGTACTATCTGAAAGATGGTATGGGCAAGAAAAAAGGCCTCAAATGGATCGCTTCTGTTTTGGCGGTTCTTTTTGCAATCTTTGCTATTCTTGCCTCCTTCGGTATCGGTAATATGGGGCAGGTCAATAAGATTACCCTGAATATGGAATCTGCATTTTTCTCTAATGTAGAATGGAATGTAGGCGGCGTTAATATGATCAATCTGATCATCGGCCTTGTGTTGCTTGTTATTGGTGCATTGATCATCATTGGCGGTTTGCAGAGAATTGCTTCCGTTGCCGAGCGGGTTGTTCCTTTCATGGCAGTTGCTTATATTGTTTTGGGTTTGATCCTTGTGGGGATTAATTACGATCTCGTTCTCCCTGCATTTAAGTCTATTTTTGTTCATGCTCTTGGTGCAAAAGCTTTGGCCGGCGGTGCTGCAGGTGCTGCTTTGAAGCTCGCGATCGTGCAGGGCTGCAAACGTGGCGTATTCTCCAATGAGGCAGGCCTTGGCTCTTCTGTAATGGTTCACTCTTCTTCCAATGTTAAAGAGCCTGTCAAGCAGGGGATGTGGGGCATTTTTGAAGTATTCTTCGATACTATGATTGTTTGTACTATGACTGCTCTCATTGCTCTTACTTCCGGTGTTATCGATTTAGAAACCGGTGTTGTTGCCGCAGGCACTAATGATGCAACCTTGATCAGCAAGGCATTCGGTAGTGTTTATGGTCAGGCCGGTGAATGGTTTGTGGCTATTGCTATGCTGCTCTTTGCATTCACTACCGTTCTGGGCTGGTCTCAATATGGTTCCAAAGCTGTTGAGTATCTCTTTGGTACCAAAGCGGTTAAGGTTTATAAGGTGATCTTTGTTCTGATGATCGTTTCCGGTGCGGTGATGACTTCTTCCTTGGCTTGGGATATTTCCGATACCTTCAATGGTCTGATGATGATTCCCAACTTGATTGCGGTTGTTATCTTGAGTCCCTTGGTATTTAAAATTACCCGCAATTATATTGATCGCAAACTTAAAGGAAAAGATGTTAAACCCCTCTATTCCTATGATGAGCAGATTCAGGCAGAGGCTGAAGCAAGCCCCAGCGATGATGTAATCATTCCGGCTGAATCTAAATAAAGCAATAAAAAACTTCCCATCGCAGGATGGGAAGTTTTTTATTGCTTTAAAATATTTTAGTTGAACTTCGGCAGATAATCGCCATGGGCTTGGATCAGATCATCAACCATCTTCTTAATGGTATCGATATCCAGCTCGCTGCCGGTATGGGGATCCAGCATGGCGGCCTGATAAATATGATCCTTCTTCAAGGTGCGGGCGGCTTCGATGGTCAGAAGCTGCACATTGATGTTGGTCATATTCATGGCAGCGCATTGAACAGGAAGCGCGCCAACATGGCAGGGATGAATGCCATGGCCATCGACCAAGCAGGGAACCTCAACGCAAGCCTCTGCAGGCAGGTTGGTGATCAGGCCGTTATTGAGCACATTACCGCCGATCTTATAGGGATTGCCGGTAACCATCGCTTCCATAATGCGGGAAGCATATTCCTTGGAACGGGTATGCTCTTTTACTCCGCCGGCAAGCAGCTCTTTATATTCATCTTTCCATTTGGCAATTTGATTAACGCAGCGGCGAGGATATTCGTCCAAGGGAATATTATAGCGCTCGATCAATTCCGGATACTTGCTCTTGATGTAGAACATATTGTATTCCGCATTGTGTTCGCTGGATTCGGTGCAATAATAGCCGAAATTGTTGATGTAGTCGAGGCGAACCTTATCCTTGAATTCGGGGTCTGCCATCTTTTCGGGAACTCTTTCTTTAATAAGAGGATAAAGGTCGTTGCCCTCTTTATCCTTAATCTCAAGAAGCCATGCCATATGGTTAATACCGGCGATCAGCTCCTTTCGGCCCTCCAGCTTATCCTCAAGGCCAAGCTCTTTCAGAAGCCCACCGGAGCAAACCTGCACACTATGGCAAAGACCAATGGTATTAATATTGGTATATCGTTGCATATAACCGGTCAGCATCGCCATGGGATTGGTATAGTTGAGGAAGAGCGCATCGGGGCAAACCTCCTCCATATCCTTGGCAAAATCTGCCATAACAGGAATGGTGCGCAAAGCCCGCATAATGCCGCCGATCCCGAGAGTATCGCCGATGGTTTGCTGCAGACCATATTTCTTGGGCACCTCAAAATCAATGATGGTGCAGGGATCATAAAGGCCAACTTGAATGGCATTAACAACGAAATTGGCTCCTCTTAAAGCCTCTTTTCTTTGTTCAACGCCAAGATAGCATTCGATCTTGCCATAGCCGCCCATGGTTTTTTGCATGGCTTTTAAGATGGTTTCGCTCTCTTTGAGGCGCTCGCCATCAATGTCGTAAAGAGCAAAAACGCTATCCCGCAGATGCTCGCTACACATGCAGTCGCCAATAACATTGCGGGCAAAAACAGTGCTTCCCGCGCCCATAAAGGTGATCTTCATTTGAGGTTTCCTCCATTTGATTGGTTTATTTGTATTCATTCTATCAGGAAAAAATCAAAAAATGAATTGATTTTTGTGTGTAAAACTTGTTATAATGTGAGATATAGATAGGAGGGATATCCTATGAAAAACAATGTTATTATTATGGATCAGGGCTATGCCACCTTAAGCCCCATGCAATTCGGTTGGGAGGCTTGCAAGCCCTCCCATGCCTATGGTCCTGCGGTGCGGGATCATATGTTGATCCACTATGTCTTAAAAGGAGAGGGTACGTTTTATCGGGAAGGAAGAGCCTATTCTCTCGGTGCCGGAGATTTGTTTATTATCGAGCCCGAAATGGAAACCTATTATGAGGCCGATAAAACGGATCCATGGGAATATATCTGGATCGGCTTTATTGCAGGAAAGGCGATGCCCGATTGCTTTTCTTCTCCGGTGATCCATTGCCCCAAGGCGGGGGAGATTTTTTTAAGGATGAAGCAATGCGCGCAAAAAGAGGGCGGTCGCTCTGCATTTCTTGCGGCGCGGCTTTGGGATCTGATCTCCTTGCTTCAGGAGCAGGAAAGGATTTCGGCAGGCTATGTGGAGCAGGCGATCCAATGCATGCGTGCAGAATATCATACCGGTATTACTGTGCAGATGATTGCAAGCCGCCTCAATTTAGATCGCAGCTATTTTTCTAATTATTTCAAAAAGGAAACCGGAATTTCCCCGCACCGGTATTTAACAGATCTTCGCATGGAGCGCGCGGCAACTCTTTTGCGGGATGAAGGGGTGCGCCCCACTATTGCCGCTGTCTCTACCGGTTTTTCCGATCTTTTTACCTTTTCAAAGGCCTTTAAAAACTATTTCGGGGTTTCTCCGCGGGAATATCAGAAAAAGTTGTAGAGATGCACAAAAAATTGAAAAGAAAAAATCAAAAATCTATGTAATTTTTTATTGCAATTTAAAAAATGCGGTGGTATAATTTTTCCATCTTTTTAAATTGGAGTGATGAATCATGTCGATCAAGAATGCATATTTGAGCGATCTTTATGCAAGAGTTGAAAAGCGCAATGCAGGAGAAAAGGAATTTTTGCAGGCAGTTTATGAGGTTCTGGAGTCTTTGGAGCCTGTTGCTGATCAGCGGCCCGATTTGATCGAGGCCGGTGTTTTCGAGCGGATGGTTGAGCCTGAGCGGATGATCTCTTTCCGTGTACCTTGGGTAGATGATAGCGGTAAGGTTCAGGTGAACCGCGGCTTCCGCGTTCAGTTCAATAGCGCCATCGGCCCCTATAAGGGCGGGATTCGCTTCCATCCCACTGTAAATGCTTCTATTATGAAGTTCCTTGGTTTTGAGCAAACCTTTAAGAATAGCCTGACCAGCCTGCCTATGGGCGGCGGTAAAGGCGGCGCCGATTTTGATCCCACCGGCAAGAGCGATGGGGAAGTAATGCGCTTCTGCCAAAGCTTTATGACCGAGCTTTCCAAATATATCGGTGCCGATACCGATGTGCCTGCCGGTGATATTGGCGTAGGTGCCCGCGAGGTTGGCTATATGTTTGGCCAATATAAGAGATTGCGCAATGAATTCACCGGTGTTCTGACCGGTAAGGGCATCTCTTTCGGTGGTTCCTTGATTCGCCCTGAAGCAACCGGCTATGGTGCTGTTTATTATGTTGTTGAGCTTCTGAAATCCCTTGGCGAGACTGTTGAGGGCAAAACCTTTGCAGTTTCCGGCTTTGGTAATGTTGCTTGGGGTACTGTGAAGAAGGTTCATGAGCTTGGTGGTAAGGTTGTAACCATTTCCGGCCCCGATGGCTATGTTTACGATGCCGATGGCATCAGCACCCCTGAGAAGATCGATTATCTTCTGGAGATGCGCGCTTCCGGCCGCAATAAGGTGCAGGATTATGCCGATAAGTTCGGTGTTCCTTTCTATGCAGGCAAGCGCCCTTGGGAGCAGAAGGTTGATGTTGTGATGCCTTGCGCAACCCAAAATGAGGTTGATGTTGCCGATGCTAAAAATATCATCGCCAATGGCGTTAAATACTATGTGGAAGTGGCCAATATGCCCACCACTGCCGAGGCTGTTGCTTTGATGAAAGAAGCCGGCCTGATCATTGCTCCTTCCAAGGCTGTTAATGCAGGCGGTGTTGCCGTTTCCGGTTTGGAAATGAGCCAGAATTCCATGCGTTATAGCTGGACTGCTGAAGAAGTGGATGCCAAGCTTTATCAAATCATGGCAAATATCTTTAAGGCTTCTTCCGAGGCAGCCGAAAAGTATGGCATGAAGGGCGATCTGATCGCCGGCGCCAATATTGCAGGCTTCTTGAAGGTGGCCGAAGCAATGAAGGCTCAAGGCGTTGTTTGATTCCTACATATCGAATAGCAAAAAGGGGAGCGGAACCAAATGGTTCTGCTTCCCTTTTCTTCTATTATATACTAATTGGCAATAGTCTTGACTTTATATTGAAATTTTGGTATGATTATCACGATGGCATAATCCGACTTTTTTAAAGGAGAGCATTGATTTTGAATACTGCAATCATTCTTTCGGGCGGGATCGGATCCCGTATGGGCGCCGATTGCCCGAAGCAATATATTATGGTTCGCAAGCAACCGATTATTTCTTATTGCCTGGATATTTTCGAAAAGCATCCGATGATCGATCATATTGTGATCGTGGCTGATGAGCAATGGCAAGGGTTTATCCATGAGTGGATCGAGCGGCTTAAAATTTCCAAATTTTTCCGATTTGCGCCGGCGGGGCGAACCCGTCAGCATTCCATTTATAATGGCCTAAAGGTTGCAGGGGAATGCACCCCCGATGAAGGTGTTGTTATTATGCATGATGCAGCCCGCCCTTTGGTTTCCGATCAAATTATTTCCGATTGCTTGATCGGCGCCAAAGAAGATGGCGGCGCCATGCCGGTGATTACCGTTAAGGATACTGTGTATTTCAGTAAGGATGGTGCTGCTATCGATCAGCTTCTTGATCGAAGCTGCCTTTATGCCGGTCAGGCGCCGGAGGCTTTTCGCTTTGGTGAATATCTTGCGATCCATGATGCAGCCGGCGATGAAGAAATCGCCGCCACTGTCGGAACCAGTCAAATTGCCTATCGCCATGGTATGAAAGTTCGCTTGGTTAAGGGAAGTGAGCGGAATATTAAGATCACAACGCCTGAAGACCTTTCCACCTTTGAAACGATTCTATCGGAATGAGGAGTAAATTGTTGAAATACCAATTAGATTTTTCTCTGTTTTCTATCAGTGAGCATTCGCTGAATGTTGAATTTTCCGGATATGTGGAGGATGAAGCGATCCTTCAGGGCGGATATAGCCGCCCCAAAGCCATTCTCTATTTTGATAACGGAAAAGAGAACCGCAGGATCCCGCTTGTGATTCAGGATTTGCAATATCTTGGAAATCGCTGTGTATTCAGCGGCAAATATCGTTATCAGCTTGATCATGTATTTTGGTCTACCAGAGGAATGAATTTGGAAACCAAGCTTTCTGTTCATTTTTCTTATGGTTCCGAATATTTAGAGGATGCTGCTTTTTCCCTTTTGGAAAAAGCCTATTTTTGCGATGAAAAAAATTGGAAATGCGCATTGGGCGAAAATCATTTTGTGATGAGCCCCGTTGCAGCAAAGAAGGCCAATCCCTTTAAGCGCTTTGTTATTCAGCCGCTGGCATGGCTCTTTGATCAGATTACGCTTCTTCTTGGGCTTTGCATGATTCCTTGGTTTTTCTTGGAAGCGCTTCTTTGCTTTATCGGGATTGCCCAATGGGATAAAAAGGTGCGCTCCCATAATCCTATCCGCCGCATCATCGGCCATATCAACCGAAGAGTTCTGGGCTTTGCGCGGCGGAAGATTACCCTTGTGAAGATGTTTAAAACAGTGATTCAGCTGTTGTATCGCGTCTTTTGCATTTTCCCCATTAAGAAAAATCGCATCACCTTTATTTCTATGCGCCGCACCGAGCTTTCGGGCAATTTTGCTTTTGTATATGAGCAGATGAAGGAGCGCAAGGATCTGGATATTCATTTTATTTTGAGCTATAGCAATTCAGTATGGATGTCTCTGCGGGATACTTTTCGGTTTTGCTATGCCTGCGCAGTAAGTAAGGTGATCGTTTTAGATGAGTTTACTCCTCAGATCCATTATCTGGATTTAAGGAAGGAAACAAAGCTTGTGCAGCTTTGGCATGCATGCGGCGCTTTTAAAACCTTTGGCTTTACCCGTCTTGGAAAGCCTGCGGGCTCCCCGCAGGTTACGCGCAATCATCGTAGCTATGATTATGTTACTGTAAGCTCCACCTATTGTAAGCGCTGCCATTCCGAAGGGTTTGGTATTTCGGATGAAAAGATCATTCCCACCGGTATTGCCCGAACCGATGTTTTCTTTGATGAAGAATATAAGCAAAAGGTGCAAGCGGCATTTTATGAAAAATATCCCCGGCTTCGCGAGAAAAAGCTTCTTCTCTTTGCGCCAACCTTTCGGGGTACAGTGAAAGAAACTGCCCATTATCCCATGGAGCGCATGGATTTGAAGGCTCTGTATGAGGAGATCGGGGATGAATATGCCATTTTGGTTAAGCATCATCCCTTTGTTAGCGAAAAGCATCCGATCCCTGCGGAATATAAGGATCAAATATTGGATCTCTCGGAAGAAACAGAATTGAATGATCTGCTTTTTGTAACCGATCTGATCATTACCGACTATTCTTCTCTGATCTTTGAAGCAGCTCTTTTGAAGATCCCGATGCTTTTCTATGTTTTTGATTTAAATGAGTATATCCGTCAGCGGGATTTCTATTTTGATCTTCGGCTGGAATCTCCCGGCAAATTGGTCTATTCTCAAAAAGAGCTGACCGATGCGATCCTCTCCAAGGATTTTGAAGCCGAGCAGATGGATGCATTTGCAAAAAAGTTCTTCGATGATTTTGATGGCCGATCCACCGAGCGGATCGTTGCCTTGATTGAAAAAGCATTAAAAGAGTAAAAGGAGAAGGCGGCCTTGAATTTTCGTAATCTCTGCCCCGATTTTTTGTTTCCGCATCTTCAGCGTTTAGCGGCGCTCTCCGATGTGGTGCAATTTTGGTATTATCAAAAAAGAATTAAAGATGATCCTCGGGCAGTGCTGATGATCTGCCCCTCTCGTAAGGCGCTCTCCGGCAACTGTGCGTTTATTGCAAAGGCGCTGGAAAACAGCGAATTTTCTGTGGATACCCTTTTGGAAGGGGACGGAACTTCCCGCAAGGAAGCCTTAAAGAAGATGGCTGCATGCCGCAATATCATCGTTGATGATTATACTGCTTTTCTCTATCCGCTGATCTTTCGTAAGGAAGCAAAGGTGATTCAGGTCTGGCATTCCACCGGCGCATTTAAGCGCATGGGCTTTGCAAGAATGGGGAAGCGGGGGAGCACTGTGAAGAGCTCTTTAACCCATCGGAATTATACCCATGTGATCGTGAGCGCCGAAGGCGTTGCGGAAGATTTTGAATGGGCTTTTGGCCAGCCCAAAGAGCATATTTATCCGCTGGGTGTTCCTCGCACCGATCTTTTCTTTGATCAGGCGGAAATCGATAAAAGCAGGGCCGATTTCTTTGCGCGCTATCCTTTTATGAAGGATAAAAAGCTCATTTTATTTGCCCCAACTTTTCGGGGAGATACCCGCGCAAAGGCCCATTATCCGAAAGAGTTTTTAGATATTGAAAAATTAATGTCTGCTCTTCCGAAGGAATATGTCCTTGGATTGAAGCTTCATCCTTTTATTACCGAGCGGATGGAGATTCCCGCCCATCTTTCCGATCGGGTGATCGATCTGTCTGAAGAGCGAGAAATTAATCAGTTGCTTTTTTCTGCAGATTTGCTGATTACCGATTATTCTTCGGTGATCTTCGAATATGCCTTTTTGCAAAAACCGATTATTTTCTATGTGCCCGATCTTGCGGAATATGATCGGGACCGCAGCTTTTTCTATGATTTTGAAACCTATACCTATGGTAATGTGGCAAAAAATCAAGAGGAGCTGATGGCGGCGATCCTGCAGCCTTCGGTGGATGCCGAAAAGCGGGATGCATTTTTTGATAAGTTTTTAGGAAGCTGCGATGGTCAAAGCACCGCGCGCTTTATAGAAGAGATTTTAAAAGGATGATTTTGTTATGCTGAATGCATTTTTAATGCATTGCTTCTGTATTTTGCTTCGTGGTCTTTATCTGCCTTTTAAACTGTTGCCCACTCGTCATAAGGTGGTGTTTATCAGTAGGCAGGGGGATCAGCCAAGTCTTGATTTCTTGGCTCTCGCCGAAGAAATGAAGAAGCAGGATAAAACGCTCAAGGTTGTTATTCTTTGCAAATTTATTAAATCAGGCTTTTGGCCCAAGATCGCCTATGGATTTCATATGCTTTTGCAAATGCTCCATCTGGCAACTGCAAAGGCTTGCGTCTTAGATGGTTATTGCATTGCGGCCTGTGTATTAAACCATAAGAAAACGCTGAAGATTTATCAGCTTTGGCATGCAGTGGGGCTTTTGAAAAATTTCGGTTATGCCGCCACCGGCCTTAAGGAGGGCTCCTCGCCCCGTACTGCAAAAATTATGCGGATGCACCGAGGCTATCATCGGATCCTTTGCTCTTCTAAAGAGCTGATCTCCGATATCGCGCGCTGCTATGATGCGCCGGAAGAAAAGTTTATGCCTTTAGGGCTTCCTCGAATTGATTTTCTAACCAATAAGGAGCAGATGCTTGCTGCCCGCGAGAAGATTTTATCCTATTGCCCCTTGCTTCAGGGGGATAAAAAAATCATTCTTCATGCGCCAACCTTTCGGAAAACTCAAAATGCAGATCTCCGGTCTTTGGCAGAGAATGTGGATTTCAGCCGCTATCATTTGGTTGAAAAAAGCCATGGCGGCAGAGTGCTTGTTCATACTGCGGAAGGGAAAAAGAGCTTTCCCGATCCCTTTTCCGGCGTGGAATGGATCAGTGTTGCAGATTATGTGGTAACCGATTATTCCGCTATTTTATTTGAAGCCCTTGCAGCAGATCGGCCGGTGATCCTCTTTTGCTATGATTTGGATAATTATCTGCAGGATCGGGGCTTTTCCATCGATTATTATCAGCTGCCCCTGCCCGTTTGCAAAACCGCAGAGCAAACGATAAGCGTGATCGAAGGTGAAAATTTTAATAGAAAGAAAATGAAATCATTTTGCGATCATTATGTGGCCGCGCGCTATTTAAGATCGACTAAAGCAATCAGTTATATGATTTTGGAAGAGTTGCAGGGCAGAAACGTCTCTTATGAGCAGATCTGCCAAGATAGTCAATTCCAAAAGAAAAAGGAAGTGCATCATGTTTAATGTTTTTAAAGAAATCTGGCGCGATCATTTGGGGAATCTTTCTCAAATTTTTAAAATGGCAAAAGCCGATTTGGTTAAAACCTATCGGGGCGCTGCCCTTGGATGGTCCTGGGCCCTTCTTCGCCCCGCGCTAACTCTTTTTACCTATTGGTTTGCCTTTAATTTCGGGCTTCGTAGCGGCGGAGATGTGAATGGCTATCCTTTCTTTCTATGGTTGGCGCTTGGGATCACTCCGTGGTTTTATATGAGCGATATGCTCCATGCCGGCACCGAAAGTATTCGAAAATATAAGTATCTTGTGAATAAGATGAAGTTCCCCGTTTCGGTGATCCCAACCTTTGTGAGTCTATCCAAGCTGATGGTTAATATGATCCTGATGCTTTTGGTTTTGGTGATCTTCTGGTGCTCCGGCTATGGGCCGACAATTTATTATATTCAATTGCCCTTCTATCTTCTTTGCTCCTTCCTTTTCTGGACTCTTTGGGCGCAGCTTGCTTCTCTTCTCGCAGCCGTCAGCAAAGATTTTCTCAATCTTGTTAAATCCTTTGTTACTCCGCTTTTTTGGCTTTCAGGCATTCTTTGGAATTCCGATACTTTGCTGGCAGATAAGGGCTGGCTTTCTTGGGTGCTGAAATGTAACCCTGTAACCTTTATTATCAGCGGCTTCAGAGATTGCCTTATCTATGGGCGCTGGTTCTTTGAAGCGCCCGAAAAGGTGCTGATCTTTGCGGCATGGCTATTGGTGCTTTGGATCCTTTCGCTTTGGGCCTATCGCCGGTTGCGCAAAGAAATTCCGGATGTATTATAAAAGGAGTTGTATATGGGTAAGAAAACAGTAATTCGCTTTACTGATGTTTGTAAAGTGTATTATCTCTATAAAAGCAGTAAGCAACGCTTGATCGGCGCCCTTTTCAATCATCATAATTGCAAAAAGAAATTGGCAGTAGATCATCTCTCTTTTGAAATTTTGCAAGGGGAGTCGGTGGCCTTTTTTGGGCGCAACGGTGCCGGAAAATCCACTGTTTTAAAGATGGTAACAGAAGTCGCGTTCCCCACTTCCGGTGAAGTATATGTAGATGGTCGGGTAGGCGCGCTCTTGGAGCTTTCTGCCGGCTTTGATCCGGAATTTACCGGTCGGGAAAATATTTATCTTAAAGGCCATCTTTTGGGCCTCAAAGACCGCGAGATCGCCAAGCTTGAGGATTCTATTGTGGAATTTGCGGATCTTGGGGATTATATTGATCAGCCTGTCCGCACCTATTCCAGCGGTATGAAAGCCCGCCTTGGCTTCTCTGTTAATGTTAATATTCAGCCGGATATTTTGATTGTAGATGAAGCGTTAAGTGTGGGGGATGATGCTTTTAAGAGAAAGTGTACTTCAAGAATCAATGAATTGCTTTCCCAAGGGGATATCACCTTGATGTTTGTAACCCATGCGGTGGGTGTGGCAAAAGAATTTTGCAAACGCGGCATTGTGCTCAATAATGGTAAGGCTGTTTTTGATGGCCCCATTGATGAAGCGGCAGCCTATTATGATAAGATGATCGGAAAGAAGAAAAAATAAATGAAAGTTGCCGTTATTGGATCTCGGTCGCTTTATCTGCAGGATTTATCGAAATATCTGCCCGATGATACCGACGAGATCGTCTCCGGTGGTGCAAGAGGAATCGATTCCTGCGCCGCTCGCTTCGCGAAAGAGCATGGGTTAAAGCTTCGGGAATTTCTTCCCGATTATGAGCGTTTTGGCCATAAAGCGCCGCTCCTTCGCAATTTGGAAATTATAGAATATGCCGATCTTGTTCTGGCTTTTTGGGATGGGGAATCCAGAGGGACTCGATTTGTAATTGAAAATTGCAGAAAAACCAATACCCCTATAAGGATTTTTCGAATAAAAAAATGAGTTGGAAAACCAACTCATTTTTTTGTTAAATTTCATCAATGATTTTCAGCAATTCCTTTGCATCGGAGATTATATAATCGGCATCCTTGATCTCTTCCTTTGTTCCGAGCCCCCAATCGCAGGCAACCCCGATTACCCCTGCATTATTGGCCACATGCACATCGAATCGCATATCGCCCATATAGATGCATTCCTGCTCGGTGCAGTTATTGGCCTCAAGGATCATCTTTAATGCGGTGGGATCCGGCTTCATGGGAATGCCTTCTCTCTGACCGCAAACTTCATCTAAAAGATCGGGAAGAGTGGAAGCAACAATGGGGCAGGTTTGGCTATGGGGCCGATTGGAGAGCACCACGCGCCGCACTCCGCGTTTTCCTAATTCCAAAAGCATCTCTTCAATTCCGGGGTAGGGCACCGCGGAAGGGATCTTATCTGGGGTATAAAAGCTATCATAAACCTTGAACATTTCTTCCGGATCGATTTCTGCTCCCGCTTCGGCGCTGATTCCTTTTAAGAGATTGATAGCCCCGTGGCCAACATGGATGAGGATTTTTTCAGGGGGCAGGGGCGGAAAGCCATAGTGGGCTAATGTGCGATTAACGTTTGTGGTAATAATTCCGGTGGAATCCACTAAAGTTCCGTCCATATCAAAAGCAATCAACTTGATCATTTTATTTCACATCCTTTTAAATCTTTCTTTATTCTATCATATTTTCTTGTGGTAATCAACCGAAAAGTATGGTATAATGATAAAAAAAGAAAGGAGGAGGCTCATTTTGCAGTTTTCAGATAAAATTAATCAAAAACTCAAGGTTCTTACTGCTCGCCCCGGTGTTTATCTGATGAAAGATAAAGAAGGCAAGATCATCTATGTGGGCAAAGCAAAGAATTTAAAAAATCGGGTTTCCTCCTATTTTACCGGCGTTAAGAGCCATACTGCGAAGGTAATGGCTATGGTGCAAAAGGTGGAGGATTTCGATTATATCTGCGTTAATTCAGAAATGGAAGCGCTGATCCTTGAAAATAATCTTATCAAAGAGCATAGCCCGAAATATAATATTCTGCTGAAGGACGATAAAACCTACCCTTATGTAGGTATTCGTTTGAAGGATGATTATCCCGCTTTAAAGGTTCTGCGGCAGGAGCCCAAAGAGGGCTATCGTCTTTTTGGCCCCTATCCGCAAATGGGCGCCGCTTTTGAAATTGTGCGCACTGCTAATGATCTTTTCGGCCTTGCTACCTGCGGAAAGGTCTTTCCGCAGGATTTCAAAAAAGGGCGGCCCTGCCTTCGCTATCATATCGGGAATTGCGCCGGAGTCTGCACAGGGAAGGTTTCTAAAGAAAAATATCGCGAGCGCTTGAATGAAGCCTTTGAATTTTTAAAAGGGGACTATAAAGCGCTTACCAATGATTTAAAAAAGAAGATGGATGAGGCGGCAGAAAAGCTCGATTTTGAGCGCGCCGCAGCCCTTCGCGATCGGATTCGTAAGCTTGAAAAATTGGGGCAAACCCAAATTGTTGATCGGGATGGAGGCGTGGATCGGGATTTCTTCGATGCCGTTTCTTTAGGGGAGCTAACAGCTGTTGGGGTTCTGACAGTGCGTGGCGGCCGCCTGCTGATGCAGGATACTTTTCTCTTTCGGGAAAGCTTGGAAGAGGATTGGATCTCTCCCTTTATCCGCCAATATTATCAAGAGGCTGAATCGGTTCCGAAAGAGCTTCTTTTGCCCTCTCTGCCTGCTGATGCATCGCTTTTGGAGGAATATCTTTCCAATCTTCGCGGAAGCAATGTATCGCTTCGGGTTCCTCAGCGCGGTGATAGCAGCTCCCTTTTGGCCCTTTGCCGAAAAAATGCAGCCGAAAAATTGGCGGAGCGGGAAGCAGGCGGGGATCGCACTCGAAAAACCGCTCTCCTAATCGGCCAAACCCTTGGCCTTTCCGCGCCTCCTCGGCGGATAGAAATGTATGATATCTCAAATTTCGGCGAAAGCTCGATGGTTGGCGGCATGATTGTATGGGAAGAGGGGCGCTTTAAAAGAAGCGCCTATCGCAAATTTAAAATCGACCAGCTCGGTCAGGATGATTATGCTGCCACTCGGCAGATGCTTGACCGCCGCCTATCTCATCTTGGCGATGAAGAATTTGGCGGCAAACCGGATCTTATTTTAATGGATGGCGGGAAAGGGCATATGGAGGCGGTGCGCGATCTTTGCGGGGATATTCCTCTCTATGGCTTGGTGAAGGATCGGCGGCATCGCACTCGCGGCTTGGTTTCTTTTGAGGGGGAATTGGACCTGCGCTCTGATCCAACTCTCTATGCTTTTTTTACCACTCTGCAAGATGAAGTGCATCGCTTTGCGATCTCTTTTATGAAGAAAACGCATACCAAGGCCATGACGCGCTCCCCGTTGTTAGAGATCAAGGGTATGGGAGAGGCAAGGCTTAAAAAGCTGAAGAAGGCATTTCCTAAAAATTTAAAAGCCGCTTCGGTGGAAGAAATGCAGAGCAAGGCTTCTCTTCCAAGAGAAGTGGCGGAAGCGGTATATGCTTATTACCATGGGGGTGAGCAATCATGATGAGAATTGTTGCGGGGAAGGCGCGCGGGAAAAAATTGCTAACGCTCCCCGGCGAGGATACCCGCCCAACTTTAGAGCGGGTAAAGCAAAGTTTATTTTCTGCTCTGCAATTTGAGTTGGAGGATCGAAAGGTATTGGATCTTTTTGCGGGAAGCGGCCAGCTTGGATTGGAAGCGCTATCTCGCGGGGCCTCCTATTGTTGGTTCAATGATCTCAATTCCAAGGCGGTAGAGGTGGTCAAAAAGAATATTTCTGCCTGCGGATTTGAAAAGAATGCAAAAGTATCTTGCATGGATGGTATCACTTGTGTTAAAATGATAGAAAGAGCGGGTTTTCGCCCGAATCTTGTCTTTTTAGATCCGCCCTATCGGGGTGAACTATTGCAAAAGGTGCTTCTTCTTCTGCCTTCGCTTTTGGAGGAAGGGGCTATTGTGGTGGCGGAAACCGATAGCGGGGAGCAATTTTCTTATGAGGGCCTTGCTCTGCGAAAGGAATATCGCTATGGGCCGATTAAGTTAACTGTTATGGAGAAAAGGGGTTAATTTAAAATGAGAATTTGTATCTGCCCCGGATCCTTTGATCCGGTTACCCTTGGGCATTTAGATATCATCAAGCGGGCTAGCCGCCTTTTTGATAAAATTTATGTGGCGGTTTTATCCAATAGCGCCAAAAGCGCTTTGTTTACAGCCGAAGAGCGAAAGGCCCTTTTGGAAAAATGCTTGATCGATGTGCCCAATGCCGAGGTGATCTGCTTTAGCGGTCTTTTGGTTGATTGCGTTAGGGAATATAAGGCTAATGCGGTTATTAAGGGCTTGCGCGCTGTTACTGATTTTGAATATGAATTTCAGATGTCCCTTATTAATAAAAAGCTGAACCCCGATATGGAAACATTATTTATCAATACCAATGCAAAGTATATGTATCTCTCTTCAAGTGTGGTGAAAGAAATCGGAAGCCATGGCGGCGATATCTCTGATTTTGTTCATCCTGCTGTTGAGGAAGAGATTCGAAATAGAATTCAAGAAAAAGGAGCAAAAAAATGAAAGTAGAAGAAATCTTGGTTGCAATGGAAGATCTTTTGGAGGATGCGTGGAACCTGCCGATGAGCGGCGGAAAGCGTGTTGTCAGCACCACTGAACTGTTGGAATTGATCACCGACCTGCGCAATGCTCTCCCCGGCGAGATCCGCGAAAGCAACGAAATCATCGCAAAGCGCGATAAAATTATTCTTCAGGGCCGCGATGAAGCAGAGCTGACCTTGAAGGCTGCCCGCGCAAAGGCCGATAAGCTTGTTTCTCAAGAGGAAGTTTATCAGCAAGCGCAGCAAGAGGCGCAAGAGATTATTGCTCAAGCCCAAAAGAGCGCAAAAGAATTGAAGAATGCTACCGTTGAGTATTGCGAGAGCATCCTTTCCCGTACTGCTGAAAATCTGGCCAAGAGCTCTGCCGCTATCGAGGAGACCCGCAAGAGCGTTCGTAAGCAGAAGAATGACTAAAGAGCGCGTCTATTTTCTTGATTGGCTTCGAGGCGCGGCTGTAATAGGTATGATTTTGCATCATAGCCTTTTTGCAGTGGAAATGGTTTCTTATTTCTTTGGCAAGCCTATTGAGTTTGCTATCTTGAAAACATGGGCCTTTTGGATCCTTCAAGAAATTTTTGTCGGCCTTTTTTTGCTGATCAGCGGAATCTGCACTGCTTTTTCCAAAAGCGTGTTGCGCCGCGGTGTCATTGTTGCGGGTGCAGCCCTTTTGATCACTCTTGTTACCGGCCTGATTCTTCCGGCCTTTGGTATGAGCGGCCTTGAGATTTGGTTTGGCATTTTGCATCTATTCGGTGCTTCTATGCTGCTTTATGGCTTGTTTACCTATCGAAAAAAATGGGTTCCGATTGCCACCGCATTGGTGCTGTTTCTCATTTTTTTGATAACAGTATCGTTTGTGGAGTTGGATTTTTCCCTATGGGTAAGAGCCATTCTCGGCTTCCCGTTTGAAGGGTTTGCCTCTGCGGATTATTATCCGATCCTGCCTTATTTCCTTGTTTTCTTGGCAGGCACCTTTCTGGGCCCTCTTGTGCGGGAGCGGCGGCTTCCTTCTTCTCTTTATGGGTTGCGGGTAAAGCCCCTTGAATGGATTGGCCGTCATTCTCTTTGGATTTATATTGCTCATCAGCCAATTATTTTTGGTGTTGTTGCTCTTATTTATTATATTTCGGCATAAAAAATACGGACCAAATGGTCCGTATTTTTTTATTTGATTTTGAATATGGCCGCTGTTCGGGCGGGAAGATAGGTGAGAAAACCTTTCTTTCCGTTTTTAATACCGTTAACAGTATAGTCCATATGATGAATGCGCCCAAATCCGCCCATATCGAAATCATCGGTGGTAAAGAGGGTTTTGCAGCCTTTTCCCATATCTTGAGGAATAAAAAGCTGCTTTTGAGAATCGCTATGATGAAAGTTGAATGCAAAAATGATCTTGCCCTTGCGGTAGATAAGAATTTTTTCATTCTGATCGATCCAAAGGGAGATGGGCTCCTTCTTTAAAAGGGTTTCTTTTTTCAAAAGATCAATCATTCGCCGGTCAAATTCCTGCAGATATTGGTATCGCAGGTTTTCATTATCGGCAAGGCTCCATTGGCGGCGGCAATAATGATAGCTCCACCCGTTGCCTTCCCGCGGAAAATCGATCCATTCAGGGTGCCCGAATTCATTGCCCATAAAGTTGAGATATCCTTCTCCGCCCAATGTGGCGGTGAGCAAGCGAATCATTTTATGAAGCGCGATGCCGCGATCAATTATCGGGTTATTGGAATTCTTTTCCATTCCGGTATACATTTCGGCATCGCAAAGCCGAAAGATCAGCGTTTTATCGCCAACAAGCGCTTGGTCATGGCTTTCGGTATAGCCGATATTCTTTTCTTTCGGTCTGCGGGAGCAAAGCTCATACCAGAATTTATGAAGATCCCAATCCTCATCTTTATATTCCTTTACTGTTTTGATCCAAAGATCAGGCACTCCCATGGAAAGCCGATAATCAAATCCGATGCCGCCCCAGCTTATGGGGAGGCACATTCCCGGCATTCCCGACATATCCTCTGCTACCGTCAGCGCCTCTTTATTGATCTCATGAATCAGCTCATTGGCAAGCTGAAGATAGGTAACCGCTTCTGTATCGGTATTAAGAGAGAAATACATGGAATAATCGGTAAAGGCGCTCCCAAGCCCATGGTCATGATAGAGCATGGAAGTAACACCATCGAAGCGAAATCCATCAAAATGGAAGATCTCCATCCAATATTTCAGGTTGGATAAAAGGAAATGAAGAACCTCGTTTTTATCATAGTTAAAAAGTTTGGTGCCCCAAGCGCTATGGTCTCCGCGATCACCTTCATGGAAGAATTGATGCACAGTGCCGTCGAATTCATTAAGCCCCTCATTGGTGTTCTTAACTGCATGGGAATGAACAACATCGAGAAGGACAGCAATCCCCATCTCATGGGCAGTATTGATCAATTCCTTGAGTTCATGCCCTGTTCCATAGCGAGAAGAAGGGGCATAAAAATTGGAAACCTGATAGCCAAAGGAGCCATAATAGGGGTGCTCCATGATAGCCATGATTTGAATCGTGTTATATCCAAGGTTTTTAATGCGGGGGAGAATGCGATCAATAAACTCCCGATAGGAGCCAACCTTTCCTTCCTCTTGGGCCATGCCGATATGGCATTCGTAAATGAAGGGGGTATCCTCGCGCTTAAAGCCCTTATCGGTCCAAGGGAAGGGGGCAAAGGTATCCTCAATTTCGGCGCAGAAAAGGGTGGTGGCAGGATCCTGCACCACTCTGGTGGCATAAAGAGGAATCCTGCGAAGCATCTGCCCATTATGCCAAATCAAAGCCTGCACCTTTTGCCCGATCTTTAAGGCATCAAAGCCCTCTAAATAAAGCTCAAAAATGCCGTTTTCAGCGATTTTGTTCATTGGGTGGGAATCAATGCTCCAATCATTGAAATCTCCGGTCAGAGCCATTTTTTCGGCAGCAGGAGCCCATTCTCTGTAAACCCAGCCGGTTTCGGTGCGATGGAAACCGAAATATTCATATCCGTTGGCAAAATCAGAAAGCTTTTGCCCCTTTGAAAGGATCTGCTTTTTTTTATTTTTAAAATTATCCATTCTAAGCCGGATATCCGCCTCAAAGGGCGAAAGAAGGGGGTCTGCTTGAATGATTTTATATGCCATATGATTTTCAACCTCCTGCCTTTAATATAGTCTTCTATAATATAAATATACACCTTTAAAGCGTCAGATGTCAACTATTGACATCAAGGGCAATTAATAATATAATATTATAGATCATTTTGAAAGGGGAGAGTCGTCTTGTATAATAGAATACTAACGGTGCAGGATATCTCCTGTCTTGGGCAATGCTCCCTCACCGTTGCCTTGCCTATTCTATCTGCCTGCGGCATGGAAACCTGTATCATTCCGTCGGCGGTTCTTTCCAATCATACCGCTTTCGAGAGCTTTACATTTAGAGATCTTTCCAAGGAGATTCCTGTAATATGCAAAAAATGGCAGGATCTGGGGATTCAATTTTCCGCGCTATATACCGGCTATTTGGGAAAGGCCGAGCAGGTCGAATATATTAAAGAAATAAAAGAGACCTGCCTTTTGCCCGGCGCTCCTTTGATCGTTGATCCCGCCATGGCTGACCATGGAAGGCTCTATACCGGTTTTGATGCCGCTTATATTAATGCGATGGAAGACCTATGCAAAGCAGCCGATATTATTCTTCCCAATCTTACCGAAGCTTGCTTTTTATTGGGAAAAGCCTACCGCGAGGATTTTTCCGAAGAAGAAATTGAGAGGATGGTGCGGGAGCTCGGTGCAAAGTTTCAATGCAAAGTAATACTCACCGGTGCGGTTGCTTCATCCGAACAAAGCGGTGTTGCAGTTTTGGATGGGGAAGAGTTAAAATTTTATCTTCACCAAAAGCATGCCAATAGCTGCCATGGTACCGGAGATGTTTATGCCTCGGTTTTTACCGGCGCCTTAATGAGAGGAAAAGAGCTCTATGAAGCGGCCTGCCTTGCGGCAGATTTCACCGCCGATTGCATCGGCTATACTGCAGAAGATCCTGATCATTGGTATGGGGTCAAATTCGAGCCGCTCATTGGAAATTTAATAGAAAAGTTGAAATAATAAAAACAGGTTGCAAAGCAACCTGTTTTTTTAGTCTCAATTTTTCTCTAACAGAATCAGATAAGAATTGAAAAGAGGGAGTTTCAATGGAATTTTATAGCAATTCCCTGTAAAGGTTTCTTCCTTTGCAAGCTCAAAGTCTTCTTCCTCGCTCAACCGATAAAATTTAGCTCTGATGCCATTTTCTGCGGAAAACCCGCTGATATCAAGCAAGGTATCTTTCGGAGCTGTTTCATCATCATCGTTAAAATGAGTTACCATGATAGCGGCGTTAGTATCATTTTTTGCGGCGCAGGAATAAATATTGTTTGCGTCTTCGGTTTTGGTATATTCGCCCAGCTGATAAAGCTGATTAAACATATAGAAGGGGTAGTAGCCTTTTAAGCGATCGCAAACAAAGTCGGTGGAGAAGAGCCCGTTCATGCCGCAGGGGCGGGCATCGTAATACATCAGCATATCCAATGCTTCTCTCTGACCGAGGCACATGACCATAGCGGTAAAGGCGGAGCCTTTTAATCCTTTTTCTTGCCGTAGGGAATAGAGCCAATCGTCTCCGCGGAAGGAGCGCACATAGTTCCATTCGTTGAGGATGCTCTCGGTATCTCGAAATCCATAGGTATCCAGAAGTTCTCTTACCTTGCGGATTTTCATCAGCACCTTTTCATCATCTTTTGCATAAACATGCCAGGAGAAGAAATCAAGGGGTGCTTTGAGTTGCTTGAGGAAATCTTCAGCCCAATCAAGTTTTCCGGCCAGAGCAGGCCCGCCGATCTTTAAATGGGGAAAGCATTTTTTCAGGTGGGTTGCGGCAATATGGTAGAGCTCGAAAAACTGCTTTTTGGTGCCGCCCCAGGTGCGCTTATGGGTGGAATCATCGGGATCCAGATCCGGCTCGTTCCAGATCTCCCAATAGGTCATCTTATAATGGAACCCTTCGGCCCAGCCTTCGGTATAATGGCGGATGATATGCTCGCAGATAACAGCCCATTTATGAAAATCCTTGGGTGGCAGGGTGCCGTATTTTTTGGGCCAATGCTCGATCTTGGAGCCAAGGCGATAAAAAGGCTCCACCCCTGCGTAAACCATAACCTTCATATATTCATCGGTGCAAACAAAGTCGTAAGAAGCGGGATCGGTGGGATCTTTATCAAAATCGGGGAAGATGGCATGGATATCAACGGTATGCTCCCCGCCATAGGTGGCGTAAAAGGCTGCATCATGGGTGCGGGCATAGGGAATAGCGGCGGCGCGGAAATGGTCAATATTGGTGATGCGCTGGTCCTCTGCAAATTTATAAACAGGGCCGTTATTTACCGCGTGCATCGGTTTCATGATCCCGTCGTTTCTTGAAAAATCAATCTTTATTTCGTGCATAAAAAAGCACCTCCCTTTCTGCCCTTATTTTGGCATAGGGAAGGTGCTTTGTCAAGCGAATTGGCAACGAAACTTTTTCGTTATTTCTTCAAAAGATCGCGGATCTCTTTCAGCAGATCTTCGGCGGTTGGATTGGCTGCGCGCTCCGCGGCTGCAGCCTCTTCCTCAGCCTTCTTGGCATCTTCTTCGGCTTTTGCTTTTGCTTCAAAATAAGCGGCAACTGCATCTTTATCCTTGCGGTTGATGCCTTGCTCTTTCATGGCTTTTTTATCTTCTTTGCTAATCAAATTGGCAGTCAGCTTTCCGATCATTTTATCCTGCTGGCTTTTCATGGAATTGATAAATTTGATGATAGAGAAAAGAACAATGGCAACAATAAAGAAATTGATTACAGCATTGATAAAGAGGCCCCAATCAATATAGATAGATTGGGTAAGATCCACTGCACCATCCTCGCCCATCACCTTTTTCAGGAAGGTGAAGCAATCGCTCAAGGAATTGGCACCAAAGATTAAGGAAATCAGCCAATCAATGGCAGGCTTTAAGATATTGGTGCTGAGGGCGTTCACGATAGCAGTAAAGGAGCTACCAACGATAACACCGACAGCCATATCGATCACATTGCCGCGGGTAATAAATACTTTGAATTCTTCAAAAAATTTTTTCATAGATCTATCTCTCCTTTGTTTTTCTTTAATTATCCAATAAAAAGCATATTTTGTCAATAAAAAAGGAGCAGAAATTCTGCTCCTTTTTCAATTATCGAATATCGTAAACCGAGCGCAGGCGAAGATTTTTAGCCTCACCCTCCAATACCTTGATGGTGCGGGTGCCGGCTTCCATGTCAAAGAAATTATCTTCCAAGATAAAATCGCAATCAGGAGAGTCGATCTCCACCCACATGGCATAGGCATCGGATTTGATGGTAATGGTGTCGCCGTCAATGGTAGCGGTAAGATGGGGATCTTCAAAGCAATAGTGCTTGGGCGCAGTAAAGAGCACCGAACCATAAGATACAACTTTTCCATCCATCTCAAAAGTATAGAAGAGATGGTTGTTGAGGCAATCAGTCTGCTCAAAATCCATTTTTTCAAGAGTAACTACCGAAAGGGCGGGAACTGTAATGTTCTCGGAGCCGCTCTTTATAATATTGCTCTTGGCATCGCAAAGCTTCCAGGTAACCTTGCCACTGATTCCGTTCATGGTATCATTATTGACCGAAAGAGTAGCGCTTGTTTCCAAGGGATAGAAGTCCGGTTGCGCATTTATGCTCTTGCGGTTGGAGGTTTCTCCGATTTCTTCGCAGGAGATCATGATTGGTTGATAGAACCGCTTGGCGGCATATTGCAGCGCCTTATATCTTCCATAATAGTCGATACTTGCCCAAGAGGCTACCGGCCAGTTATCATTGAACTGCCAATAAAGAGCGCCCATGCAGCGACCGCGATTGCGTCGCAGATGCTCCACTCCGTATTTGATGGCAGTTGCCTGCAGAAGCTGTGAAGCATAAAGCAGGGTACTGAAATCAGCGGGGTAGAGGAAGGTATTAGCAAGGTAGGAGAGGATCTTTCCGTTGGCGGCGCCATTTCTTTGATGGCGCTCCATAATACGGGAGAAGATATTGCGATCCTCGGGCAGAGTGAAAGAATTAACTGTCTTCTCGTTGGGAAAGGATTGGAATCCGAATTCACTTAAGTAGCGGAAATAGTGATTTCTATATTCGGAGTAGGGCTTGTTTCCGTGCCAGACAGTCCAATAATGTGCGTCGCCATAGTCCTCGTTGGTGGGCTCGATAAAATGACCGCAGCTGCTGGGAGATGAGGGCACATAGCTGATCTCCGGGCATAGCGCTTTGATAGCTTCTGGAATCATTTTCTCAAACATATAGAGGTAATTGCTTTTAAGATACTCATCCTTTTTGCCGCCGAATTCCTCTGCCTCGTTATTACCGGAGATAACTGCAATGCATGCGTGATGACGAATACGGCGAAGATTATCATAAACTTCCGCTTTAAATTCTCCGCGCATCTCATCGGTATCGGGCAGGAAGCAGCAAGCTACCATCATATCAAAGAAGAGGATAATGCCCAGCTCATCGCAAAGATCAAAGAAGAATTCATCGGGGTAATAACCGCCGCCCCAGATGCGAATAGCATTGAAGTTGCAATTCTTGGCATCCATCAAAAGCTTGCGGCTGCGCTCGGGGGTAACATTGGAAAGAATGTTATCCTCGGGGATATAATCGGCGCCCATGGCAAAGAAACGAACACCGTTTACCTCATGGCAGAAGCTTTGACCCCATTCGTCATATTCGCGGATAAGCTTCAAGGTGCGAAGACCGATTCTCTTTTCGCTCTTATCCCCATCGATCTCGGCGCAGATGGTATAAAGAGGCTGCTCGCCCATGCCGCTTGGCCACCAAAGCTTGGGATCCTGAATTTCGGTTTCTTCGTTGGCGGGGATCTCAATAGCCTTGCCGCAAGGATCGGTAAGGGTAACCTTAATGGCGCAGGGTGCATTGGTTTCAACCATTGGTGTGATATAAACCTTGCCGCCCTCATGGCGCTGGATGATGCGGTGATCGGTGATACGGGCAGAATCCTTCACCAAAAGATAGATCTCTCTCCAAATGCCTGCGTCGGGCAGCCTTGCGCCCCAATCCCAACCAAACATATAGTTGGCTTTGCGAAGATAAGGGTAGCCCTTTAATGCATCTCCGCATCCACCAACCTTTTGATCCCATTTTTCTCTTTGCTCAATGAGATAAGGGGGAGCGGGATCAAAGCGCAGGCTGATCTCATTTTCTCCGTCTTTTAAATCATCGGTAATATCAAATTCATATCGCCGATGCATGTTTTTGGTATAGCCGATCTCTTTCCCGTTGATAAAAAGGGCGCAAAGGGTATCCAGCCCATTGCAATGGAGCAGGATCCGGTTGCCGTCGTGCTTGAAATCAAATTTGCGGCTAAAGGTATAAGGATGATCCATCAACGCAAGAGCCTCCAGCTCGTTTTCGCGATAATAGGGATCTTCCATCAGATTATTGCTGAGTAAAAAAGAGTAAACAGAGCCGGGAACGGTTCCCTTGCAATCAAAGCCATTGCCCGTCATCTGCCAAATTCCGTTCAAATCAATTTTTTTCATGAAAGAATACCTCCTTGTAATTTATATTTTATTATGATATAATAGTTCAAACAAGTGCAAAAACAACTGATTTTTTATATTTTCTTATTGGAGTGGCTATGAAGATTTCTTATGGCGATTGCAGGACTTGTAATCCTAAGGGTTATTTCTGTCGGCGAAACATAACAAATAAATATTTTATCAGTTATTTTGAGACCCCCTTTCTTTATGAGCATGAAGGAAGGCTTATAAAGGGGAATGCAGGGGAATTTATGATCATCCCTCCGGGAATGCCCATTCATCACGGTGCGATAAGCGATGAGGAGTTCTATGTCAATACCTGGTGTTATATTCAAGGGGAAGGCATGGAGGAACTTTTAAAAAAATATTCGCTTCCCATTAATATCGCCTTTACTGCCGGTCCGGGGAATATCTTGGATCGATTTGTGGAAAAAGCGAAGAAGGAATCTTTTATCAAGGGTATCGGATATGAGGATAAGATTTATCATCTGGCGGCCCAGTTGATCATCGATCTATATCGATTATATCGAAGAGAGCCCGGTGTTGCAGGGCGTCTTGAGCGGGTGCGGGAAGAGCTTCTTCAAGCGCCGGAGAAGCATTGGACTCTGCAGGAAATGGCGGATCTTTGCGGCTATTCCATCAGTCGCTTCTCCGCCCTCTATAAGGAACGATTCGGTATCTCTCCCAAGCAGGATATCCTTAATGCAAGAATTGATCTTGCGGCGCAGATGCTGAAATATACCGATTATTCCATCACCGACATTGCCGCGGATTGCGGCTTTCAGAGCATCTATTATTTTTCAAAGTATTTCAAAGAGGCTAAAGGAATTTCTCCTAAAGAATATATAAAAAAGCATAAAGCATAAAAAGGGGCTGTAAAAAATTCGAATGAATTTTTTACAGCCCCTTTTGGTTTACTGCTTTATGTATTCTTTTGCTTCTTTGCGCATCTGCTTATCGATGGTGCGGGGAATGGGGAATTCCTTGGCATTGGCAAGGTAGGCGGTAAAGGCGCAGATATATTTACTGTCCCTCTCAATGGATTCGGCGGTAACGGAGAAGGGGGTATCGTATTCGGTATGGATCGGTGCGATGGAATCCCCCGCATAGCGGGCAAAAGATACAGCAGGCACTCCTCGATATACAAAAGGCTTCACATCTGTTGAGCGCAAAACATATTTTTCGGTTGTTGAAAAACGCTGCTCTTTAGCAAAATCGGTCATCACCTTAAGGCTCTCTTTATTGGCGCAGGCCATAGAGCAAAAGGAGCCTGCCATGCTGCCGATCATATCGAGAGTAATGTTCAATACCGCCGTTTTCAACTCCTGCTTATGGCGGCGGCAATAGGCTTTAGAGCCCAGAAGCCCGCGCTCCTCGCTGCCGCACCAAAGAAATTTAATGGTGCGGTAGGGCTTGTGGGCAGCAAAATATTCTGCCATCTCCAAAAGCCCCATGCAGCCGGTCAGATTATCATAAACGCCTAAGGAGCCCTCGGTGGAATCAGTATGGGCGGCAAGGATCATTGCCTCATCGATCTCGCCTGCAATTTCTGCCACCACATTCGGGCTCTGCCGCTTGATTTCTTTTTGTGAAATAAAAAGGTGTGCTTTTTGGGCACCGTTGCGAAGGAGCGAAAGGTAATCCTCTGTATCGATCAATGCGCAAGGGATCAGCTTTTCAAGATCTTTTGCAAAGCGAAGCTCTCTTCGGCGGATAAACTTGCTCTTATTCTGAATGCTGCCGTTGCGGATGATTAATCCCAAAGCACCGTTCTCCGCTAATTTTTGGTACTTTTCTTTTGCAACGCCGTTATCCAAAAGGATGATTTTTCCTTTGCATTTCGCTAAAGTAAATTCGTCAACCTGAGGAAGATAGAGAAGGGGAGCTTCAACCTCATGGGAGCCACAGCCTGCATAAAATTTGCAGAAGATCTCTTTGCCGTCGATTAAAAGGCGCTCTTTTTCAATCCGATAATCGGTGGTCTGAAAGTGCTCGATGCGGGCAGGGATTCCTAAAGCATCGCACTCTCCCTTTAAAAATTGAGCAAAGGTTTCTTCGCTTTTTGATCCGCTGAGGCGCTCGTGGCCAAATTTCTGAATAATAGTATTGATTTTTTGTTGATTCATTTTGCTATCCCTCAATCAATTTTTTAAAATCTTTTGGTGAGGAGCCGACCAGTTCCTTAAATTTCTTGGAAAAATAAACATAGTCGGTAAAACCGCAATGCTCCGAAACCTCCGAGAGGGTCAGGGCATTTTTATAAACTTCGATAAGGTACTTGGCGTGGTTGATCCGGAGATTTGCTAAAAATTCGTTGGGGGTTTTCCCGATGATCTTTTTGAAATGGGCGCGGATATAATCCTCCGCATAGCCGCTTTCGTTGAGAAGAGCGGCGGGAGAGAGGGCGCTATCAAAAAATTGCTCGGTTAAGGCATTGGCAATCTTGCGTACCGCACCGGTAAGGGCATCCTCGGCGCTTGCGTTTTGCAGAAGGAAATGAACGAATGCATCGATCAGTGTTTTAAGATAATCGTTGGAGCCGTATTGATTGCGAAAGATCATTCGAATCAGCGCATCCCCCTCCCGTTCTTCATTATCGGAGAGGATCAGCGGTGCATCGAATTTAAAATAATTGCCGAAATCCCCGCGGATGGCAATGGCTTTAAAGCCATTCTCTGAATCGGTTCCGTGAACAATGTGGGGCGGAATGATAATGATTTTGCCCGCAGAGATAGGAAGATCTCCCATATCTGAGCGAACAACCCCATCGCCTTCGAAAAAATATAAGATTTCATAGCCAAGATGGGTATGGAGCGGAAAACCGAGCTCTCCGTAAATCCCTAAAAAATTCATTTCTCTTTTCATATGCATCACCAAAAGCATTCTAACACAAATCTATCTTTTATACAAGTATATTTATGAAAAAAACATTTTAATCTTTATATGGTTATGTTAAAATGATTTTAATACAAAATTGATATGAAAGGTAGTAATAAAATGAAAAAGAAATGGTGGCAGGAAGCGGTAATCTATGAGATCTATTGCAAGAGCTTTTGCGATTCCAATGGGGATGGAATCGGGGATCTCAAAGGTGTTATGAGCAAGCTTCCCATCTTAAAGGAGCTGGGGATCGATTGCATTTGGTTCACCCCTATTTTTACCTCTCCTCAGGTGGATAACGGCTATGATGTTGCCGATTATCAAAATATTGATCCTGATTACGGTACTTTAGAGGATTTCAAAGCCCTTTTGGATATGGCCCATGGGATGGGGATCCGCGTTGTGATGGATATGGTATTGAACCATTCCTCCGATGAGCATTATTGGTTTAAGGAATCCCGCAAATCCAAGGATAATCCCTATCGCAATTATTATATTTGGCAGCCTCCCAAGGCCGATGGCTCCGAGCCTAATAATTGGGGCAACTATTTCCATGAGGGCAACGGCTCCGCCTGGACCTATGATGAGCAGACAGGGGAGTATTACCTCCATCAATATGCCGCCAAAATGCCCGATCTCAATTGGGAATATGAGCCTTTGCGTCAAGAGATCTATAAGATGCTCAATTGGTGGCTGGATATGGGCGTTGATGGTTTTCGTCTCGATGTCTTTACTCAATTTAAAAAGAAAGCCGGTTTTCCCGAAACTAAAAAGGAGCCTAATTTCCCCTATGATCGCAATGGTTTTATTGTAGATCGCAGTATGTGCACCAATATTGATGGAATCCATGAATTGATTCACGAACTCCATACTGAAGTTTTCGGCCCCCACGATTGCTTTACGGTTGGAGAAGGCGCAGGGGTAACCGCTAAAAATGCCCTTGATTATATTTGCCAGTCTCGCGAGGAGCTCAGTACCGTTTATCATTTTGAAATTGAAAAAGGCAGAAATGCGGAAGGTTTCCGCAAAGTGCAGTCTGCTTGGGCGGAGGTAACAAAGCATAATGCTTGGCCGGTGCAATATATGTCGAACCATGATCGGCCCCGTCAGGTTTCTTCTTATGGAAACGATAAAGAGTATCGGGTAGAATCCGCTAAATTGCTTGGAACTCTCCTTCATACCACACCCGGCATCCCCTTTGTTTATCAGGGTGAGGAATTTGGTATGACCGATGTGCGCTATCCTTCTATTGAAGATTATAATTGCTGCTATACCTTGGGAAGCTATCAATCTATGATCGAAAATGGCCTTGCTCCCGAAGAAGCCTTGGAAAAGGCAGCAAAGGGGAGCCGGGATAATGCAAGAACTCCTTATCAATGGGATGGCTCCCTGAATGCAGGATTTTCCGAAGGGAAGCCTTGGATCAAAGTGAATCCCAATTATGAGCAGATCAATTTGGAAAAGGATCGCGCTTCGAAGGATTCGGTTTTTGCTTTCTATCAAAAATTGATTGCTATGCGCCGCGAGCATCCTGCCGTAATTGATGGGGATCTGGAATATCTTTTGAAGGATCATCCTGAAATGGTGGTTTACTTTAGAAAATGCGCCAGAGAGATTATGCTGGTGATCGCTAATTATTCTGATAATGTGGTAAAGGTTGATCTCCCTGAAGAAATCAAAGCAGGGAAGTGGGAGCGGATCTTAACTAATTATGAGGATCAGGCGCCTTCTGTTGAAGGCCGCGAAGAGTGGAAACCTTGGGAAGTGGAGGTTTATGCCCTCAGCAGATAATCAAATCCCCGTTGCAGAAGCAACGGGGATTTCGTTTTTCTTAAAGGCTTTCTTTAAAAAGCCGAGTAATTTCTTTGAAGATTTCAATGCGTTCTTCGTTGATGGAAAGATCTTCATTATAGGTGGGGCAAATCCAACCCCCTTCTTCAAATTCATTCCAGGCAAAGGTGAGGATATGGCGGTTGTGGATATGCTTCGGATTTTCTTTGATCCAATCACAAAGCTGTCGCGCACCTTCCAAGAGCTCCTCTTTGGAAGCCGTCGGGGCATAATCCAAATCGGGATAACTTGTCCATGGAATGGGGTTTAAAATGCGAGGGCGAGGGTTCCATCCCATTGAGAATAACGGAATGATATCAATACCGAATTTTTTTCGCCGCTCATTTTGAAAAATGAGGTCATCATAAAATTCCTTGCAGGTTTTAACGCCTTTTACTACGCAAGAATATCTTGAAACAGCAGAGGCGCGGCTGTAGTCCCCGCCTTCGCTTTCTGCTTCTGCGGATGAATTGAAAAATACGATATAGGGAGCAGGGAGTTGATGTTTTGTGCAAAGTGCATTCAGCCGCTCAATATAATCGGTGCGATAGCCGCCGAGCAGATATACCAAAGGTCTTCCATCGATCTTTTCGTAATATGGTTGCTTCATCTCATGAGCAAGCTTTTCAAAATCATTATCGGTATGAATATGGGAGCAAACAAAGATGGCGCAGAGATGGATTTGATCTTTGAGCTTGCTGCTCAGATGCATCTTTCTGGCATGGGTGATTTCGTGAAGCTTGCCTTCGATATCATCCCGATCTAATTTTTCTTCGGTATACCAAGTATAGGCAAAGTAATCGATTCCTGCATTGATGGCATATTCAAGCTCACGATCGTATTCTTCCTGGGTCTTATAAGTATAATGAATTTGATCGGGGCCATCAATATGAGCATAATAAGGAGTTTGGGTGCGAAATTCGCAAGGCCCTAAACTTTTTGCGGTATGGTAACCGAAAAATGTATTTTTGGGGGCGGCGCAATCCCAATTGATAACGCCGATTCTGATTTCATTCTTTTTCATTATTTTTAATATCCTTTCTGATCAGTCCGATTGCCGCGGATCCAATGGTTAATAGCTCATTGAATACTCCCGACCAAGATCCGCTTGTAAAACTATAGATTCCCATGCAGATCGAGATGGGAAAGGCCAGCAAACGGGTGTTTTTGGCGCTTTTTTGCCAAAAACTCAAAACCGATAATATACTCGCTGTTGCAGGGAAGAGGCTGAAGATGTTTTTCCATGTTAAGAAAGCGGAACCGATAGCAAGCAACATAAAAAGAATCAGCCATTTTTCACGCTTCTTTTTGCAAAGCATAAAGATTCCTTCTCGAAAGATTCCGATGCAAGCAATGGCGGCACCGCTGAAAGCGCCGAGGCAAAAATAATGCACTGACCATAGAATATCTGATAAAAATTTAAAAAACAAAACTCTGTTTTGCGTTTTTTGCTGATAGATCAAAAGGTTGATCCCAACTCCGATAAAACCGAGTATTTGCGCAAATATTTGCATAAATCATCCACCTCGGCTTGATTATAGCGATTCGTTGTGATAAAATCAATCCATAATTCAAACCAAAATGTTTAAAAAACAAATTTAGGAGATGCCATGGAGATCTATTTGCGCTATGCAGCGAATACAACGAATCTGCCCAATCATTTTTTTACCAAAGCATATGATTGCAGAATGCTTTTTATCTTGGAGGGGGAAGGGGAAATTTCCCTTGGTAATAAAACATTTTCTTTAAAGGAAAATGATCTTTGCTATTATCCGGCAGGGGAGCGCTATTTTCCAAAAAGTTCCTCCGAGCATGTTTTGCGATTTATAACGCTTAATTTTGATTTTGATAAAAAGCATCCTCATTTATTGGACTATTCCACAACGGTGAAGGAAGAAAATTTTTGCTCCAAAAGAGCGCTGATGACCCATCGGGGAGATGTGCCGGAATTGTTTGGGGAATATTTTTTGATTTCCGATCTTTATGCCTTGCGCAATACTTTTTTGGAGATTGAAAAAGAGTTTAATTCCGGCGATCGTTATGCTAAAGAAATGGCAGCAACCAAACTGCAGTATCTCTGCTATTCTTTGCAGAGAACTCGTCCAAATGCGAACCACAAATTATTTGATAAAACGGTTCGTTATATTCATGAAAATCTATTTGAAATTGAAAGCAATGATCAGATTGCCAAAGCACTCAATTATCATTCTTACTATTTAAATAAAATTTTTAAGGCGCAAACGGGCGTGAGTATGCATCAATATATTCTGATGAAACGTCTTGAAAAAGCTGTTTTTCTGCTTCATAATACGAATTTTTCTATCGCAGAGATTGCAAAGGAGTGCGGCTTTGAAAACCAGCGTTATTTTTCTTCCTCTTTTTCAAAAAGGTATGGGCGCACTCCTTCGCAGGTGAGGAAGGAAGAGATGAGATTATTGTAAAGTGTGAGAGAAAAGGCAGAGCTGCTCCAACGAACATTTTTGCCTTGGGGCAAAAATGTTCGGATCCATAGGCTCTCTCCGCCAATAGAAAAAGGGCTTACCCGATTGGGTAGCCCTTTTTCTATTGTCTATGGGCTAAAAAAAGATATTTTTGCTTTTTTGCGTATGAATTTGAACTCTTACATAACCGTTCGTTTTTAGTGAAATCGTTCGCTTACGCTCACGGTGAAATAATTTACTCCGTAAATTGTGAAATTTGATGCTATCGCATCAAGTGAAATTAAATCCACCCACTCGCCGTCGAGGCGAATTTCACACGCCGCAGGCGTATTTCACATTGCAAAGCAATATTTCACCCACCCG
>JAZPYP010000059.1:0-57995 GCA_045544255.1 Eubacteriales bacterium
CTATGCGCGAATCAAATGGCAAAAAATCCCGCGACCTTTCTTGGTCGCGGGATTAAAAGTTTACGCGATAGCGCTCATGGCAAGGCGGATCAGCATTGCCACATCGGCGGTGGTGATCCCGCTATTTTCGGTAACACCATCATCGGTATAGATATTTGCTGCATAAAGGTCGATGGTATTGCCGCTCAAGGAACCATTTACAAACCGAAGAGTCAGCACTGCATCGGCAATAGATACTTTGCCATCATGGTTCACATCGCCGGGATCGGCAACCTCTTCCCGATAGCCATTGGTGCAGCCCTCTTGCTTACATTTATAAACTGCATAGGCAGGCTCACCGGGATTTTGCTCGGTGCCGACTCTTTGCATCTCGCATTCGATCGGATCGGTCATCGCACCGCACTCGCAAGTACCCTGATGGGTATTGGTGCCCTCAAGATGAGTATAGGTAAAGGTGCAATTTTCGGAGACAGCCACATAAGAGCAGGTATCGCAACCGAATTCATGGGTACCGTCCTGATGATCGGTATAGCCGAGATTGCATTTTTCTTCAAGGGTTCTGCCGCATTCGCAGCTGCTGGTATGGTAGCGCTCGCCCGCCTTCTCGATAGGAACCAGCTCGCTCATCTCGCAATCGGAATAGATGGTTTTCCCGCAGCCGTTTTTGCAGGTGAGACCATGCTGGTTTTCGCCATAGGGCTGCAGCTCCACTCCTTCAAAATTATGAGCGGTAAAGGAGAGGGTGGTATCGGAAGCGAAGAGAGTTGTTGCAGTAACGCGGGTGCTGCCCTTCTTCCAGATGCCTTCCTCGGTATTCAGCGCTTCCACCGCTTCAGGGGAAAGCCTGCGGCTACCGTTGGTATAATAATAATTTTCGCCGGCCGCAACTCTCACCGGTTTAACATAACCGGTGCGGCTCATGGGAACGGGATATTCCCCATGGTTTTTCACCAGCCAGACATTGGCGCCGATGGCTTTATTGGCCACCCAAGCAGCCTCGCCATTCAGAAATGCATTGGCATCAAGAGCAGTAAGCCCGCTTGCGATCGCTTCTTTGCTTGCCACCTCGCCGGTCGCATTATTTTTGCAGGCAACGCCATAGATCGCGGCATCGGTATAGCAATCTTCGAAGGCGGCGGAGCCGGTCCATTCATTGCCTTCCGCAGCATTATAGCCATACCAGCCCTGCTCTGCAAGGGATGCGCCGCTCTTGGCTTTAAAGGTATTTCCCGCCGCCATGCAACTGCTGAAGGTCAGAGGGATCTCGTCTGTCATATTCCCGACAAAGACTGCAGGGCACTGATTGGTATCGGCAACGGTTGCCGCGCAACCGAATACGCCCACTTCATTAAAGGTAGCCGAAGAGCCTGCCTGCTCCACTGCACCGATCACCACTCCGCCGGCGCCGGTATAGACCTCCACCTTGCAATTCAGCGCCAAGCAATCCGAGAGGATATAATCAAAGCCCTGATATGCGCTGCCGACAAAGAGGCCGCTATTATTGATCGTTTTGCCGCAGGAAGCCTTCATGGTGCTGCTCTCAACAGAGCAGTTGGTGAAGGTGATCGCGGAGGAATAGGGGGTTTTAGTGGTGGCGCGGGAGAGGAAGAAGGCCATCTGGTTTCCTTCGGAAGAAGCATCCAGAATGCTATTGGTGATATGGACATTTTCCACATTCAAGGAATGGTTCCCGCCATACTGAGCGATCAGGATGCTTCGGGCATAGCCGCCGCTGATCTCAAAGCCATCAATATTCAGGTTCTTAATGCTATTGCCCTGATAATCGATAAAGAGACCGCTCCTTTCGGTCTTGGTATTTTTCCAATTGGAAAGGGTATGCTCCCCGCCATCGAAAGAGAAGAGGGCATTGGTAAAGCCGGTAAAGCCGCTTGCCGCCGATTGGGAAAGATCCAGATCGGCTTCCAGATAGATAGATACTTCAATATTATTGAACCAATCCATATGGTTGAAAAGGTGCATCCAATCGCTGATCGACGAGATGGTATAGGCGCCCTTGCTCACTGCGGAATTAACGGAGCTGACCGGCATCCGATAGTCCCCTTCAAATACCTCGGGAACCTCGGTATTCACCAAAACCACCACCTCATGGGTATTGGTGGGAAGGGTGAAATTACTGCCGCTCACGCTGCCGCCGTTGCAAGGAGTGAAGGTGGCATTGGGATCTCTGCTCAAGGCAAGATCAATGGTCTGACCGCCGGAGGCATAAAGGGTTTCCACCAAGGTGCCATCCTTCAGATAGAGGCCCACTCTTGCGGTGCGATGGGCTTCATCGGTGCCGCTGGTGGCGCCGCTTTCGAAGCCCCAGCGAAGGGCAGGCTCGGCATATTTTGCATTTTGATCATAGGAAGCCTTACCGGAGGCAATATAAGAGGGGATCATCGAATGGTTGATCAGCGATGTGCCCTCCACAGTGGCGGAAAGGTTGGTCATATCGCTATAAACCTCCGCCAGAGTTACGCTGCCCATGGTGGTATTGGTAGCAACCAGATATTTCTTGGAGGCATTTAAGGTATTGCCATCGAAGATCACATCGGTCAGATTGATCTTCCCGCCATCTGCATAACCCACCAAAGCGCCATCGGCGGAGGTGGTGATCCCATTGGAGGCCGCAGCCGAGTTGGTGATATTCACAGTGGTTTTTCCATCCTCTGCGGTACCCACGAATAAGCCGGTACCGTTGGTGCAATCGGTCATGGTATTGCCGCCCAGATAGCAATCTCTGATATTAAAGGTGCCGGTCTCGCCGCTACTAGAGGCGCGGGGTTTACCGATCAAGAGGCCCTTATGGGCGCCGTTGCCGCCGGTAAAGGAAGAGTTCTTCACCGAGCAACCCACCACATTAACCGTATAGTTATTGCCGGCAGAGGCATAGCGGGAAAGGATAAATCCGCCGCACTCCCCTGCGGTAGCCAAGGAGCAATTATTAACAGAGATGCCCTCAATGGTCAGGGTGGTGGGCAGGCCGGAAAGGCCCGCATTGGCATGGACAACGCTATAGAGAAGAGCGTCGTAACCCTTGCCGCCCACATGGCAATTTTCAAATTTCAGATTTTTAATGGAATTCATGCCGCCTGCCGCACTATCCACATAGAAGAGGCCGTTGATCCCCTTGCGGGAGGAACTGCTGCCCCAATTCCTGATGGTATGGCCATGGCCATTAAAGGAGAAGGCAGGGTTGACAAAATGAGTGAAATTAGCTACCGCGGAATTGGAAAGATCAATATCGCAGAGCAGATGAATGGTGATATTTTTATTTTGGAAATAGTTCAGACCGCTATTGATATTATTATAAAGAGTCATCCATTCATTGAGGGAAGAGATGGTATAGTCGCCGGAGGTTACCTTCGAGGTAACGCTGCCCACAGAGCGCACAGCCGCTACCACCGAATCGCCTTCGGTACCAATGGTGAAGGTAGTACCGCTCACCGATCCATTTCCCTCGGCCACCATATAACTATGGCCGGAGGCAAGGGCGGGAAGGGCAAGGGTTGCGCCGCCATTGGCATATTGGCCGGAAACGGAGCTGCCGTTGCGCACAGTTACATACCGCACCTGCCCTGCTTGGGTGGCAGGCTTATAGTAGTTGCCGTCTTTTGCCCACCAGAAGGCAGGGCCATTAAGCGTTTTATTGAGTTCATAGCCCACCTTGCCGCTTTGAATATCGGCAGCGGCAGTAGAATAGGTCAGTTCTTGCGATTCCACCGCGGCGGTCATGTTCTTATCAATATAAAGATTTTCAAAGGTGCCGGACGCCTTGGTGGCGGCAAAGCCGCCCTCGGCAGCGGTATTGATGCAGCAGGCCACCAGATAATGAGTAGTGGTGCTCATGGTATTGCCGCCGATGATCAGCTTATTCATGGTGATATTGGTGGCGCTGCCGCCGTTATCGGAGCAGATATAAGCTGCCTTATTGCCGCTGACTTTATTATTAAAGATCCCGATATTGGTGCAATGAATGCTATTATTCCCCTCGCTGGTGCCGCAAACAAGGCCGAATCCGCCATCCACATTGGTTACGGTATTATTAGCGATATAGCAATCGGAAATATTATAGGTGGAAGCAGAAGGATCGCTGCCGGGGCGAACCTTTCCGATCAGCGAGCCGATATGCTCATATTGGCCGGCATCGATAGAAGAGTTTTTCACTTGGCAGCCCTTGATATTTACGGTAAAATCCTTGCCGACCACCCCATAGCGGGAGAGCAGGAAGCCTTGGGCTTCGCCGCTTGCCTTAAGGGAGCAGCCATCGATAATAACATTGCTGATCTCCAGTTCTCTGGGCAGCCCTTCAAGGCCTGCATTGGGGCAATATACCGAATAGAGCGCCGAACTGCTGACATAGAAATTCTTCAAAGTCAGGTTCCGCACATAATTGAAGCCATAGGCGCCGGTGCCCACAACGAAAAGACCGCGGCTCTTATGGGCCGAAGCGGTGCCCCAATTAGAGATGGTATGACCATGGCCATCAAAGGAGAAGGCGGGATCCGAGAAGCCGCCGAAATTGGCAACGGTGCTATCGGAAAGATCGATATCGCAAAGAAGATGGATCGTTACATTGCGGTTTTTAAAATAACTCAGTTTGGAGCTATAGAAGGTTTTGAATTCCGCAAGGGAGGAAATGGTATAATCCCCGCCGGTAACCTTGGAGGTTACATTGCCGACCGGAGTGGCCACCGAAACGGTAATTCCCCCTTCCGGCACCATCACGGCGCTGCCTTCATAAAGCGCGCCATTCACAAAGACCTTCTCGCCGGCAGAACCCTTTTTGGTGATCCAGATCACCGAGCCGACGGGCTTATAGGATTTAACACCATTGATATAAACCTCTGCAAGGCCTTGGCTGGAGCAATCGCTCACAAGGGCATATTTGCCCGAAACAACCGCAAAATATTTACCAAGATCCTCTGCAACTGCGGCAGAGGCAGCAGCGGGCAAGACGGTGGAAGCAATGGACTCCCCTACCACTTTAGAGGTATCGCCATCTTTGGTATAGCAATCCTTCACCACACCATGATGATCATTGGCGCCCACCGCAGTGCTATATGCCTCGGCGCTGCCTTTGGTAAAACTGCCGCTGTTCAACACCCGCTGAACAGTGCCGCTGTTAAAACCGACAATACCGCCCACATAGTTATTTTCCACCGGTGCCACTTTAGCATAAACACCGCAGTGGTCGGAAGGATATACATTATCGGGGGTATCGCTGACTACCTTGAAGTGATCCACCTCCAGGGCGCTGCTATCCAAGAAAATATGATCGATGGCATGCCGGGGATTCGCATTTGTTTCCCCTGTTTCCACATTCATACTGGTTGCGATATGATTTTCCCGCAGCTCTGCCATATAGCGGGTATCATCCATCCAGCCGCCCAGAGCACCATCCACATGATTATAGCTGGGATTATCAATATATTCATTGAAATCGCCGCCGGCGATCACCATGGCATTGGGATAGGTTTTCTTTAAGCTATCCAGACGCGATGCTACCAAAGCGCCTCCCTTATCCCGCGCCTCAGCACCCACATGGTCCAGATGCGTTGATAAAACCAAAAGCTGCTTTCCGTTATCCTTATCCTTCAAGACCACCCACTGGGCAGTACGGATGCATTGCGCATCCCAAGCAACAGATTGACTATTGCGCCCGGCATCGGGATTGGTGGAAAGCCAGAAGATCCCCTCCGCCTCTTTGGTAAAGCGAGCAGTCTTGAAGGCTACGGAAACACCTTCATTATCGCTGGCGCCCCGCTTTTGACCTACATATGTATAGGCATTGAGATTATTTTTCAGATATTCATCCCAATTATAGCTTCCGGCGGTGGAATAATTGCTCTCCTGCAAAAGCATAATATCCGGATCAAGCGCTTTCATCCGCTTAACCATGGCAGGCCGGCGGGTATCGCCGGTTTTATTGAGAAGATTCTGGGTGAAGATTTTATAGGAACTGCCGCTTTCCGAAGCTGCCGAATGGCTGACCGAGGCATAAGAGATGCAATCCTCGATCGTACCATAGTTTTTACCTGCAATGGCGCCCACAAAGCTGCTGCCCGAAATGGAGCAGCTGCTATCCAAGGTAACGCGGCGAATGGTACCTTTATTCACGCCGAAAAGCCCCTGATAGCTCTTATTGGAATTAAGATTCAGCCCACTGATCACATGGCCGTTTCCATCGAAGGTACCGGTGAAGGGCGCAGAGGCCGAACCGATCGGAGAGAAATCCCGCTCCGATAGATCAATATCTTTAGTCAGAATATACTCACCGGAAAGATCGCCGCTTGCAAGGGCAATGAGCTCGGTTGCGGTTGAAATTTCCACCGCGGTGCTCACCTCTGCCGATGCGGGCAGCGCAAAGCAAGCCGCCATAGAAAGCAGCAGCGCCAGCCCGGTTAATAATGCCATGAATCTTGTTTTCCTCATCTTTTCCACCTCATGAAGATTTATTTTCCTTACAACTAATATATTATATCAAATCAGCATATAAATTGTAATTGACAAAACAGACAATCTTTCCGTTCATAAATTGGGCAAAAAAACAAGAACTTTCCGTAGAGTTCGCTTGCTTCGGCCTTTTCCTTCAACGAAAAAGAAGCCCGATCTTGATGGATCGGGCTTCTTTTTATTGGTTATTTCAGCACATGTTTCATCAGCATCAGCGCATCGGCAGTGGTAATTCCGCCATCGGCGGTATAGCCATCTTCTTTATAAACATTGCCGGCAACGCAGTCCACCGCATCGATGGATACCCCGCCATTCAAAAGGCGCAAAAGCATCACAACATCGGAAATGGTGATCTCTTGATTTCCATCGCAATCGCCCAATGCGGCGATCTCGCCGAGTTTGTAATAGCCGCAGCCTTCGGTGCAAAGCCAATGGCCGCTGCCCTTCTTGCCGATTTCAGGTTCCTCATCAACTATAAAAATCTTCTCGCAATTCTTCGGTGCACTCTGCGCCTCGCAATGGGAGCAGGCGCCGATATGGGTTTCGCTGCCCTGCACATGGGCATACTCTTCAAATTCGCAGGATTCAGGCGCGCCCTCATAGGAGCATTCCGTGCAATAGCTTTGATGGTGTTCCTCGCCAAGGGGGCGCGTTTTCAAGCTGCAGCTTACCGTGCGGCTATTCCCGCAGCAGCAGGCGCAATAGTGATAAGGGCTTTGCCCATCTCCATTGCGAACTCCCTGATCGAAGGTGCAGCCTTCAATTCTTTCGGCACCGCAACCGGCCGCGCAGAGCATTTTATGCTGCGCATCCCCTTCGGGAGTTGCCTCTTCGGCAAGAAATTCATGAGGCGCCATCACCAAAGCGGTATCTTGCTCATAAACAGCATCGGCCGCTACCAAGGCATTCTTTAAAAGCCAATGCCCTTCCTCCTTCGGGATGCTCTCGAATTCCTCTTGGCTCAATCTTCCAAGGCCATTGGTATAGGCCGCTTCATTGCCAAAAGAAACCTTAAAGGGCGCCGCCAAGCCGGCGGCAGGAATAAAGGAGGGATACGCATCCTCCGCGCCAACCAGCCATGTGGCGCTGCCAAGCTTTTTATTCATCTTCCATGCGGCCTCGCCATTCTTAAAGGCGGCGGCAGAAAGCTGCTCCACTCCCGCAAGAATGGCAGGGGTACCGGATGTGATCCCATCACTATTATTCGTGCTCCTTACATCAAGGGGCAGGAAATCGGCAAAGCAATTTATTGCTGCTATGGAATTGCTGCCATAATGGCAAACCATCGCCATCTGATTCCGCTCATCGGCGGTATTGCCGGCCGCCATACATCCTCTCAAAGCAAGAGAGGCAGAGCCCGACATTTCCCCTGCGAATACACCGGGGATCCCATTGGTGGCGTTGGGCTGAATGGAATTATGAAATACGCCGATCCGCTCCATCACCACCGCAGAGGTTTCCTCGATGGCTCCAACCACAATCGCACCGGCACCGGTATTGGTTTCCAAACGGGAATCTTGAATTAAAACATTCGAAATATTGCAATTAAATCCTTTATAAATGCAACCCACCAATAAGCCGGAGTTATTGATCCGCGCACCGGAAGTATTTTCAAAGACGCAATCCTTCACCAAGCAATCCTTAATAGTGATGGTAGCACCGGCAGCCGCGGCGCCGGTGGGGCGGGCAAGAAGAAGGCCCATATGATTGCCGGATACAGTAGCATCCAGAATAGAGGATTTTATTTGAATGCCGGAAAGCTCCAAAGAGCCGCTGCCTGCATAATTAGAGATCAGCAAGCCGCGGGCATAGCCGCCGCCCACCTTAAAGTTCTCAATATTCAGATTGCAGATCTTTCTACCAAGATAGCCGGAAAAGAGAGCCAAATAATTCTCGGTGCTCTCCGCAATGGTCTCCCAATTAGAAAGGGTATGCCTCTGCCCATCAAAGGAGAAGGAAGCATCTGCAAAGCCATTAAAATCGGCAATAATCGCCTTGGAGAAATCAATATCCCCTGCCAGCACCAAAGTTACATCCTCGCTATTGAAATAAGAAAGATGATCTGCCACATACATCCAATCGGCTTCATCCTCAATGATATAACTGCCCTCGGTAACCGCTTCTGTTACCTCCGAAGCAAATTTACGATTTTCGGGCACGAAATTCTCGGGATGGGCGGTATGGATCAAAATTGCTTGTTCCTTCGTGCCGAGAGGCAGGGTATAGTTTTCCCCTTCAAGGGGCGCCCCATTCAAAGAGAAGGTGGCCTCAGGATCCTCCTCCATGGAAAGGGCAACCGCCTCTCCCCCATGGAGATAAAGGGTTTTGATCACCGTTTCATCCTCTAAAATAAAGGTGATCTTCGCGATTTGGTGATCCCCATCGGTCAAGGAGGGCTTGCCCTCTCTCATTCCCCAATAGAAAAGGGGATCGACCATGGCCTGATTCAAAAGCCATGCGGCCTCGCCGCTTGCGATCTGCTTAGGTCTTGCCTTGAAATCAAGCGCTGCTCCCTCTCCTGCACCGTTGAGAGCGGTCATATCACCATAAACATTTTCAATAGTAAGGGTTGCGTTTGCACTAACGCTGCCAACCAGATAGCTCTCTGCGGCATTCATTGTATTGCCCGCAAAGAGAACGCATTTCAGTTCAACAGGCAGGTTTTCGTCATAATCACTATAGCCCGCATAGGCGCCGGCATCCTCGGAGGTGAGGCTATTATTGATCACCCCAACATTTTTGATAACCACCTTGGATACCCTGCTTTCGGCAGTACCGTAGATAAAGCCTGCACCGTTGACAGCATTGGTAATGGTATTGCCCTCCAGATAGCAATCAGCAATATTAAAGGTGCCGATATTGGAGGTTCCCCGCGCCTTTCCTACCAAAAGCCCCTTATGGGCAGAGCCCCCTGCATCCAGAGAGGAATTCTTCACCATACAGTTGCGGATATTAACGGTAAAATTCGCGCCTGCCACACCGTAGCGGCTCAACAGGAAGGCGGCATTCTCGCCGCTCGACTTAATGGAGCAGCCATCCACGCGGATATTTTCCAAACTCAGCGTAGTAGGCAGGCCGGCAAGGCCGCTATTGCCTTGGGCGGAGCTATAAAGCAACGCCTGCTCCCTGCCGCCCTCTGCAAGATGGCAATTGGAAAAATTCAGGTTTTTAATAAAATTCAACCCATAATTTCCATCGGTTACATAGAAGAGCGCGTGTTCGGCCACATCGCCCCCGATGCCCCAATTCTTAATGGTATTCCCATGGCCAACAAAGGAGAAGGCGGAATTTTCAAAGCAGGTAAATTCCGCCGCCCGCTCATCGGAAAGATCGATATCGCAAAGGAGATGGATCGTTACATTGCGATTGCGGAAAAAGGCAATATTTTCATAAAGGGCCATCCAATCCTCCATGGAGGAGATGGTATAATCCCCGCCGCCGACAGCGCTTTCCACCATGCTGACGGGAATATCCGCCGAGATGGTGGTATCTCCCTTCACGGTAAGAACCCCATCTTCGATGGTGCTCTCCCCTTCGATCTCATATTCATTCGCGCCGATATCGGGCAGCGCTAAGGTTTCGCCCATATGGAGATAATAGGTTTTCGATGCGGCAATGTTTACTGCAATTTTGCAAAGGCGCGCTTCTTTCGCGCAAGGCTTATAAAGGGAGCCATCCTTTGCCCACCAGAAGGAGGGAGCGCTCTGCAGAGCATTCACCGCCCAGCCCGGCTCGCCGCTTGCCATCACCTCAGGAGCGGTGGCGGTATATGCAGTGGTTTTGCCCTCGATCAGAGCAGTCAGCTCTGCATCGCACCAATAATCTTCAAGGGTAGCGGCAGCATCGCTATAAACCCCCTCCACCACATAGGCCCCATCAGTCTCGGCGGTGTTCTCTGCAAAGATCATCCCCTTGCCGTTGATGGCGCCTGCGCAGTGGCTATCAGAAACCAGATAGCTGATGCCGCTGCCCTTGGCAGCGCATTGGAAGACGCCGATATTGCGGAAGGTGGCATAGGTCTGCCCCTCCACCGAGCCGCCCACAAAGCCGACACCCGGCACCGCATTGGTAACAATATTATTATAGAGATAGCAATCGGAGATATTGAAATCCGCTTTACAGCTATCGGCGGTGCGGATCTTTCCCGCAACAAAGCCGATATGCTCCGAGAAGTTTGCATCCATTTCACAGTTGGTGATGCGGATATTAAAGATATCAACGGTATAATCCTTGCCGGTGGAGCCATAGCGGGAGAGAATCATCCCGCTGGACTGCCCGGCAGATGCCATCGAGCACCCATCGAGGGAAATGCCCGAAATCTCCAGATGGGTGGGCAGCTCTGCGATACCGCCATTGGCATGGGAAGCCGCATAAACCACCGAAGCATTGGATCCGCGCACATGGATATTGGAGAACCGAATATTTCTTATGAAGTTGGCGCCGCCCTCACCGGCGGTGATCCGATAGAAACCAACTCCGCCGGGCGCTTCTTTGCTGCCCCAGTTTTCGATCTTATGACCATAGCCCTCCCAGGAGAAGGCGGGATTTTCAAAGCCGCCGAAATCTGCGATGAGCTCCTTGGAAAGATCAATATCATAGAGCTGATGAATGGTAACGCCGCGATAGCGGAAATAATCGATATTTTCCAAAAGATAGAGGAAATCCTCATCGTTTTTAATGGTGAAATCGCCGCCGACGGTTACCTCCGTTACCGATTGGATGGGTTCCAACACGGTGATCACCGCGCCGCCGGAGGGCACAGCAAAGCTTCTTCCCTCGAAAGGTTCACCGTTGAGGTATACCTCAAGGCCTTCCTCCACTTCAAAGGTAAAGATAGAGCCCACAAAGCAATATTTCGGAACTCCTTTGAAGACCACCTTTGCCAGCTCATGCTGACCGCAGCCTTCAAGAATAGCATATTCCCCATTCTGCAATTCAAATACACCGCTGCTCTGGTTCAAAAGATCAATGATCAGTTGAGAGGGGATCTCGGGAAGAGCCTCGGGAGCGGCTGCCTTCAGGGAAATGGGGGTGCCTGCCATTTTATCGGTGGAAGGCTCTTTTGCATAAAGGGCCGCCCATTCGGCCCGATAAAGGGCATTGCCCACGATCGCGCCGCTGCCGAATCCTTCGCCGCCTTCTACCGCGCCTTCGGCAACAATATTGGAAAGCCTGCCGCCATTGGCGCCGCAGATGCCGCCCACAAAATGGTTTTCCCGCACTTTAATCGAGGCGAATACACCTTCATGGTCGGAGGGGCGCAGATCATTATAATTATCGTTCATTACATAGAAGGTGGGCACTTCGGTAGTAGCACTGTTTACATAGATATAATCGATAGTATCCAGCTCACCGCCCACATAGGTCAGATCGGTAATCGTTCCATGGGTGCCGATATTATTCAGCCGCTCCTCCGCCACATAGCGGGAATCATCTAAAAGACCGTTGATCCCTGCCTCCATATTGAGATAGCCCTGAGAGCCGGGATTATTATTGAAATCGCCGCCCACAGCCAAAAGGGCATCGGGATACTTCTTCTGCAGAGCCGCCATCCGCTCGGCCACAAGCTTTGATCCCTTGTCCCGCGCAATAACGCCAACATGATCGGTATGGGTACTGCAGGCGATGATCTGCTGACCGGTGGTTTTATCTTGAAGCACCACAAATTGAGCGGTTCTAACGCAACCCGCATCCCAAGCCTTTGCCTGCTGGCTCCGAGGAGCATCGGGATTTTCCGAAAGCCAGAACATGCCCTCTTCTAAAAGATCAAATTTATCTTTGCGATACCCGATCGTTACACCTTCCTTATCGGAATTGCTCCGATAGGTGCCGCAGATGGTGAAATCGGTTAAGGTATTGCGCAGGAAGGTATCCCATGCGGTGATGGTCTTACCGTTGTATCGATAGTCATTAAAAGAAACCTCTTGGAAGAGGAGAATATCGGGATTGGAATTTTGGATTCTCTGGATCATGCCGGGGCGGCGGGAATTGGTGGTGCTATCCACATAAGAACTATCAGCAGTCAGGTCATTATCGCCCCATTGGCAAAGGTTCTGGCTCATAATGCCATAAACGGGAGCATTGGCATCCTCCTCCGCCGCAGTGAAAGAAACGGATGCCCGCGAGATGCAGTTTTCAATCAAGCCCTGATTAAAGCCTGCCACCGCGCCCACATAGCTGCTGCCTGCAACGGAGCAAGTCTCATCTAAAGTCAGATTCCGGATCTCGCCGCAGTTGACTCCGAAAAGCCCCTGAAAAGATCGATCGGATGCCAGATTCAAGCCGGAGATGGTATAACCGTTGCCATCGTAAAGGCCGGTAAAGGGCGCATCGGGAGTACCGATAGGGGAAAAGCTTTTTCCGGAAAGATCGATATCCGCCACTTGGATATAATTGCCCGCCGGATCGCCGTTTGCAAGGGCCATTAATTCCTCGGCGGTTCTGATCTCCTGCTTTTCGCTCTCTTCCGCAAAGGCAGGCAACGCAAAATAAGCCGCCATGGATAATAGCAGCGCCAGCGCAGTGATGATCGCGATAATTCGATTCTTCTTCATCTTGTACCCCCGTATAAATACCAATAATTCTCTATCTTTTTATTTTATCAAATCTTTTTCAAAAATGGAAGAGAAAATCCAATATTTAAAAAGAAAAATCGAGGACAAGCCTCGATTTTTCTCTTTTAGCCTAAAATATATTTCAAAATCATAATGGCATCGGCTGTATTGATCCCAAAATTCTCGCCGAACCCATCTTGGGTATAAACATTGCCTGCACCGGCCTGCAAGTCGCCTGCCTCAATACTGCCGCTCAAATAGCGCAGCAGCAATACCACATCTGCCATGGTAACGGCGCTGTTATTATTCACATCGCCGCCCATCACCTGCAAGGTATGCTCGGTATTCCCGCAGCCCTTGCTGCAATGGCTCGGCACTTGGCCCTGCTCCCCGATGGCAGGCAGGTTAGTGCCATCTACCATCAAGGTGCATTCCTCTTCCGCACCCAGATTGCCGCAAACAGGGCAGGAATAAATATGCGTCATGGTATTTTCGGTATGGCTGATCTTGGTATGGGAGCAAGCCACCGCTTCCTCCTGCCCGCAAACGCAATAGCGGGCATGGAAATCTTCTCCTTGCCGCTCTTCCGGTACCCAATCCCCAAAGGTGCAATCGATAATCTTATCCACTCCGCAACCATTCTCGCAAGGGATCTTATGCTGATTGCCCTCGATGGGCTCCGCATTTTCCTCTTTATAAAGATGCGCGCAGAAATTCTCGATCACCTTCATGGTTACATCCTTGCCCCCTTCCGGCATAGTGAAGGTATCCCCCTCCATCGCGCCGCCGGTGGCGGAAAGAATTTCATAATAAGCGCTTTCATAGGTGAATGTAATGCTTTCGCCGCCATCAATATAGCAGTCGGCAAGGTAGGCGCTTTCTTTATCAACAAGAGTCAGCCTTGCAGTTTGGTTGGCGGCAGTGGTGGGCGCAGGAAGGCCCTCGGCCATGCCCCAATAGAAGGAAGGAGTTGATAGTTTTCGGTTAATGGTATAGCAATTTAAGCCCGCCTGCATATTGCTCTTATTGGGAATATGGCTTTGGCTGCCGCCCTCTACCGCGCCGGTCAGAGCAGTTGCATCGCTATAAACATCAGTCAAGCTAACGCTTCCCACTCCGCTCTTATTCGCGATCAGATAGCTTTTATTGGCAGTAAGCGCATTGCCGGCGATCAGCATATTCTTTGCCGTAACAATGCCTCCATCGGAATAGCCGATCAGAGCGCCATCGGCGCTATGAGTCATCTTATTGCCGATAATGCCGATATTATTGAGATTGACCGTTACAGCATTGCCTTCAGCAGTGCCGAATACAAAGCCAACATTCTTATCCCCTGCATTTACGATCTCGTTATTATAGAGATAGCAATCCTCCACATTAAAGACCGCTCTGCCGCCTGCATTATTGGAGCGGGGCTTGCCGATCAAAAGGCCCTTATGATCCATTTCGCCGGCATCCAGAACAGAGTCTTCAACAGTAATATTTTTAATATTCACGGTATGATTCCCGCTTGCGGGCGCATACCGCCCCAAAAGGAGGGCAGAAGCCTCATTCTCGGTGGTCAGCGAGCAGCCTTTGATGGTAATTCCCTCTAAGGTCAGATTGGAAGGCAGACCTGCCTGACCGCCGTTGCCCTGCTGAGAGGTATAAACCAAAGCATTATTGCCATCCCCATATTCATCTTCGGTATTTTCGGTAAGATGGCAATTCTCCAGCTTGAGATTCTTAATATAGTTCAGCCCGCCGCCGTTGACAGGGAAGAAGAGAGCCTTTGCCATAGCGGGGGCCTCTTCGGTGCCCCAATTTTCGATAGTATTCCCATGGCCATCAAAGGAGAAATAGGGATCATCAAAGCCATGGAAATCTGCCGCAGAAGGATCGGAAAGATCCAGATCGCAGCGCAGATGAATGATAATATTGCGGTTTCTGAAGAAATCGCGGTGATTATAAAGATAGATAAAATCGGAAAGGGAGCGAATATCATATTCGCCGCCGCTGACCGCGCTTGTTACATCGGTAATGGTAACCTCTTTGGCAAAGAGAAGATCCATATTCACCACCATCTGATTATTTTCGATGGTGGCCTCGCCTTCGATCAGCTCATATTCCCCTTCGGCATCTAAAGTAAATACCGAGCCGCCGTTAAGATAGGTAGCGGTCTCTCCGATGCCCCGAATGGTTACCTTGCGGATCTGCTTGCTCGCATCTTTAGTGGGAATATAGCCGCCTTCTTCATCAAGGCTCCACCGGAAGGCGGGCTCTTCAAGAAGCTGATTGATGCCATAGCCTGCCTCGCCGGAAGCCACAGCCTCTGCCCCGCCGGTTAGACCATTGCTCTTGCCATCAACCACTCCGGTCAGATCGGTATTATCGCAGTAGATCGCGCTTGTGGTAACATTGACCGGCGCATTGCCATCCGAAGCGATCACATAGCGGGTGCTCTGATTTAAGGTATTGCCCTGCATCAGCACCCCTTCGCAAACCACTCCGCCTTTGTTCATATGGCCGATAATGGCGCCATCCTTGGTGCCGGAGGCGGTATTATTCAGGATCGCAACATTTTTCAGATAGGCATCCACTCCGGTAGCCTCGATATTACCAAAGGCAAAACCGGTAAAGCCATTGGAGTTTTCCAGGGTATTGCCCTCAACAATGCAATCCTCCATATAGAAATTGGCCTGATTGCCCTGACTATTGGAGCGGATCTTGCCGATCAAAAAGCCCTTATGGTCGCCGTTATTGGCATCGAGAACAGATTCCTTGACCGAGCAGTTTTTAAGATATACATTGATTTCCTTCCCCGATACTCCATAGCGGGAAAGGAGGAAAGCATTGGCCTCGCTGGAATCAGCGCCCAGAGAGCAATTCTTCACATGGACATTTTCCATTCGGAATTCGGCGGGCAACCCTTCCATTCCTGCATTGCCATGAACGACCGCGTAGACCAGCGTAGTTCCGGCGCCGCCGTCGGTTTCCTTATCCCAAAGATGGCAATTTTCAAAATTGACATTCTTAATAAAGTTCATACCGCCTTCCCCGTTTTCCACAGTGAAGAAGCCGATCTGATTTTTAGGCTCCTCTTCGCTTCCCCAGTTGCGAATGGTAAAACCATGGCCATTAAAGGAGAAAGCAGGATCCTGCATAGTGGTAAATTGGGAGGCCGTAGCGGTGCTGAAATCCAGATCGGTCAGCAGATGAATGGTGATATCCCGAGAAGCAAAATAATCCTGATGGAGCCAAAGATAGATCCAATCCTTCATGGATTCAACCGCGAATTCCCCGCCGGTTTCTTCCCATTCCACAGTAGAGACCGAGGCCACCGTATTCAGCACTCCGCCCCCTTCGGGGATCAAAAAGGTATCCCCTTCTACCAGCTCGCCATTGAAGAAATAGCTATAGCCCTCAATGCCGAAATCGGCAGCGGTATAGGTTTCGCCTGCATAAACAGCATAATCATCGCCGTTCACAGTAAGGCAAACAGGCACCCGCATCTCGCGGCCGCCCACCAAAGCATATTCCTCTTCTAAAATGGTGAAAACGCCTTTTTGGGCATGCTTATTCAAAGCAAGAACCACCGAAAGAGCCGCCTCTTCCGGCAGTTGCGCAATCTCTTGCTTGCGGCCATGATCGATGGCGCCTTCAGCATCGGTGGAATAGATGCATTCTGCAAAGCCGCTATTGCTGCCGATCAGGCTGCCAACTCCCTTGGCTCCCTCGCCCTCGGCGCTGCCTCTTGCGATGATGCGCTGAAGGGTGCCGCCATTGGAGCCGCAGATGCCGCCGATGGCATTATTATTAGCCTTGGAAAACTCTGCATAGATTCCATGGTGATCGGAGGGGCGCATATTATTATAATAATCGGTTAAAACCTTAAAATCGGTAACCTGAATGGTGGCGCTGTCGGTAAAGATATAATCGATAATGCCATCGGAGTCGGTTACGCTGTTAATATTATCCCCGTAAGTAAGATCGGCGATTGCCTCCCCCTGATAGGCATAGCGGGCATCATCCAGCCAGCCGCCAAGGCCTTTATCCACATTTTTATAACCGGCGCAATCCTCTTCTTCATTGAAATCGCCGGTAACGATAAACATCGCATCGGGATATTGCGCCAGAAGCTCCGCCTTTTTATCCTCCATCTTGGCCGTTACCACCAATGCACCCTTTTCGCGGGGCAGGGGCACATCTGCAAGATGATCAAAATGGGTGCAATAGAGCGCAAGATGCTGACCGGTGCTGATATCCTTCAAAAGCACCCAGGTGCAGGCCCGCACGCACCCTGCGCCCCAAGCCTTCACCTGCTGGCTGCGAGGCGCATCGGGATTTTCGGAAAGCCAGAACATTCCCTGCTCCACTTGCTCAAATTGAGCGGTTTTCCAACCAACGGTAACACCTTCAGTATCATTATCGGCTCGATAAGTGCCGTAGATGGTATAATCGGTCAGTTTATTGCGCAGGTAGGTATCCCAAGCAGTGATTGTTTTACCATTATAGTTATAATTTCGGAAGGAGACCTCCTGAAAGCAAAGAAGATCGGGATTAGCATTTTGAATTCTTTGGAGCATAGAGGGGCGGCGGGAATAGGTGGTGCTATCCACATAGCTCCCATTGGAGGTAAGCGCATTATCGCCCCATTGGCAAAGATTTTGAGAGAGCAATTTATAGGTTTTATTGCTCAAACCCGATGCGGCAGTATAGCTAACAGTGGCATCGGAGATGCAATCCTCGATGATGCCGTTATTCCGCCCTGCAATGGCGCCAACATAGCTGCTGCCGGAGATGGAGCAATCCTCCGCCAAGGTGATATTGCGAACAGTTCCGGCATTAACGCCGAAAAGCCCCACGCACGAGGCGGCGCCCTCAATTTTGAGGCCGCTGATCTTATGGTATTTTCCATCGAAGGTGCCCTTGAAGGGGGCATTTGGGGTGCCGATAGGGGTATAGTCCTTCCCTGTCAGATCAATATCGGCGCCAAGCTCATAATCGGCGCTCATATCCCCTGCCGCAATAGCGCAGAGCTGATCGGCCGTGGTGATCACAACCGTATCCCCTGCCGCAACGGCGGGCACCATGATCGATCCCACCATGGTCATCACCATGCAAAAAACTGCCAATAGTGAAAGCATTCTTTTCAACTTCATGAAGTAACCTTCCTTCGTTTATTTTTATCCACCTTATATTTTAACAAATGTCCGCCCGAATTGAAATTGACAAATCGACGAAAAATAAACAAGTCCTTTGTGCAACCTGCTATCACTACAAACTTTTAGTTTGCAATATTACTTTACCTGCGCATAGAACCGTCCCCTGCGCGCTCTTCTTGTGTGGTGGTGAAATTTTCTGCTAAAGCAGAAAGTGAAATTAGCCTGTCGGCGAGTGAAATTGCGCCTTTCGCCGCAGTGAAATTTTCAAAAACAAAGTTTTTGAAAGTTTCGGATAAAACTTGCCTACCCTGCGGCAAGTTTTTATTTATTTTCTCATTTCTTCAAAGAATTTTTATTTCGCGCATAGAACCGTCCCCTGCGCGCTCTTCTTGTGTGGTGGTGAAATTTTCTGCTAAAGCAGAAAGTGAAATTCGCCTGTCGGCGAGTAAAATTGCGCCTTTCGCCGCAGTTAAATTTTCAAAAACAAGGTTTTTGAAAGTTTCGGATAAAACTTGCCTGCCCTGCGGCAAGTTTTTATTTATTTTCTCTTTTCTTCAAAGAATTTTTATTTCGCGCATAGAACCGTCCCCTGCGCGCTCTTTAAAATATCTATTCAATAATGAAAACTCGGTCAAAAATTGACCGAGTTTTTTCCTTCACTTTTGAAAAATGATCATTTTTCAAAAATTTCACCTGCCGCAGGCAGATTTCACTCTTGCCCTGCAAGAATTTCACTTTTGCCATTTTTGGCAAAAATTTCACTGCTAATAAAAAAGAGAACCCCGAGGGGTTCTCTTTTTTATTAGCTTTTATGCAAGGGTATCGATATTGCCCATCACATACTGCAGAAGCTTGGTTGCATCTGCAACGGTGATGCCTTCAGCGCCATCAACGTCGGCAGCAGCAGCTTCGATCTGATCCTCGGTCAGGTTGCCGTTTACAACGCGCAGAACCAGAACAACGTCGGCAATGGAGATATTGCCATCCATGTTCACATCACCGGGGGTGAAGTCTACAACTGCAACAGTCAGGCCTTCAGCCTTCATATCCAAAGCGATGGTGGAAGCATCATCCATTTCGGTGCCGGAGAGGGTTGCATCATAAACTGCAACATCGATATCGCTCTCGCCTGCGATAGCGGCCTCATCCTTTGCAGTCAAGGTAACATAAGCGATGATCTCTGCAGCAGTTACGGGAGTAGAAGCAATCAAACCGATTTCGATCTCGCCTGCAACGCTGGTATCAACCTCAACAACGCCAAAGTTGGAAACAGGGTTCTGATCAACACCCTTCAGGGTGAACTTCTCGGCATCATAGGTTACCTTAATTACAGCGCCGGACAAACCGGGAGCAGCATTGCCCTCGAGCTTGAGCATGAACTCAAGATCTTCGCCAAGGCGAACAGAGGTATCCTCAGCAACAGCAACAACCTTAGCAGCAGCCAGCTGATTGAGGATGCGAGCCTCTTCATGATCGCACTTATCGCAAGAGGAGGTTTCCTGACCGGCTTTTTCGGTGGTAGCCTCATCGCCGGGCAGAACGGTGAACTCGCTCATGTTGCACTCTTCAGCGGGAGTGGTGCGGCCGCAGGTCTCGCAGAGACCGGTATGGGAATCAACCTCATCGAAGGTATATTCGATTTCGCAATCCTCGGTAGCAAGGACATAGCCGCAAGCGCATACGGAGCTATGGGTATTATCAGCATTCTGATCATACTCTTTATGAGAGCAATCAACAGTCTGGAAGATACCGCATTCATGATCCTCGGTGCAGTATACCTTATGGGTGCCATCCTCGTTGCTCTCCAGCTCGCCGCCCTCGAAGGAATGGACAACGGTGGAAACAACGTCAGCATCAGCGGTAAATACAGTCTCCATATCAACTGCTTCGCCATCCAGCTCCCAAGTATACATTGCATCATTTACCAGCCATTCAATGGAAGCGGGGAGCTTACCGTCGATACCGGTATAGCAGGTGCCAACCTGAGAAGCATCCTCGCCAACACCGGAGGTGAAGGTGATCTGGAAGGGTACGCCGTAGCCTTCCTTCTCGCCGAGGTTCACATCATCAGCAGCTGCATTCACAGTCCAGATGGCCTCGCCGCCATTTGCATTCCAAACAGCGCCGTTGAGATCATCTGCAATTTCAATGCCCATGATCTTGCCGGCCTCAAGGTCTACCTCAACCAGACCGGTGCCGTTGTTAATAGCCACATAGTCGCCATCGAAATCGGCTGCGCAGTTGAGCGCAACGATCTCCAAAGCGGTAACAACTTTGGATGCGTCGCCTCCAACCTGATTCCAGCCACGGGCCCAGGTCAACTCGGTAGCATTGGTCTCGATACCATAGGCCATGCAGTTTTCAAAGGTGGGCGGGCAGGTGCGGGTATGGATACCGACCATAACACCGCCGTATACAACGCCCTCGCCAACCTCAAGCTCACCGCCGATAACGGCAACGTTCTTGATGGTTACAGGCTGGGAGGTCTCAAAGGAACCGAAGACCATACCGCCTGCCTTGGTATCAACCAAAGCGGAGGAATCCTTGATCACGATATTCTCGGCCAGGAACTCATGGTTCTCTTTAATGCAGCCGATGATCAGACCGGAGTTATTTACATTTGCGGTAGCGCCGGCAGAATCGTTGGTCAGCTTACAATTGGTAACTTCGCAATTCTTGATGGTGATCTTGCCGCCGTTGGCGGAGGTTCTGGAGATATAGAGACCCATCTGGTTACCGCCTGCGGAGGCTTCCAGAGTAACATTCTCCATATCAACATTATCGATCACCAGCGCGCCGGGATTCTGAGCCTCGGAAACGAGGATCGCGCGGCTATAGCCGCCGGCAGCGGTGGAATTCTTAATGGTCAGATCCTTAATGGAGGTACCCTTATAGCTATAGAAGATACCTGCATTGGTAGCGGGGTTATAGTTGGTAATGGTATGGTTCATACCATCGAAATCGCACTTCACATTGTTGATGCGCTGGAAGGAACTGCCGCTCATATCAATATCAGCGCCCATATAGAGGGTGATCGCCTTATTGAATTTAGCGGTATTCGCAGATACATACTCAAAATCGGTCTTATCCCAGAGCATATAACCGGGTGCATCGGGATAGGTATCAGCCTCGGTTACGCGAGGCAGATAGGGAGCCTTCGCTTTGAAGCCTTCCAGAACAAGCAAGCAATCCTCAGCCTGCTGAACAGTGAAGAGGGTGGAATCAGTGATGATCTCTTCGGCAGTTGCAAGAGCAGCTTCCAGATCAGCTTCCTTCTCGCCTTCAAAAGCTTCTCTATTGAAATAATCGTAGAGCTCGACCAATTTGGTAACTGCAGTTTCCATTGCAGAGCTCTCATCCAAGGTTACCAGAACGGTAACATCGGTAAAGTCGGAAGACATGGTCAGGGTAGCGCCATCAATAGAAGCGGTGGCGCTGGTGCCCTCAGCGAGAGCATAGTTTTCAGCACCTTCATAGGTAACATCTACAGTTGCGCCGCCGTTGGCATAAAGCACTTTCAATTCAGCGCCGGTAGAAGCCTGAACCAAGGTTACCTTGCGGACAGCAGCGGCCTTATCGGCTGCAAAGGCATCGCCCTGGCCGCCAACAACCATATTACCGGAGGCATCGATATAGTATCTGCCGTTTGCCCATGTGGGTTCGATATCGCCATCTTCATTGATGGAGAAATAGTTCTGCCAACCGTCTACAACCGAGCGCTCATTCAGCTTATAAGCAACCTCGCCAAGATCGGTCTCAGCATTGAAGTAGATAGGATCGGCGATTATATCCTCAAGGACAGTGGTAGTGCCGGCATTGGTATTATAGAACCAAGTAGACTGATTCCAGGTATTATCGAAATAGAGGCGGGTTCTATAGGTGGCATCATTGCCGAACCAGTCCTGGTTACCCCAAGCAAGCGCTGCATAGCCGCCTTCTGCGGTAGCAGTCAGATCGCAGTTATAGATCAATACATCGCGGAAGTAGGAAGCGATGCCTGCAGTACGAGCGCAGATCACACCAATACTGGTAGTACCCTCAATCTTGCAGTTGATGGCAGCCACATTATAGAACTTAGTCTGAATGGATGCGCCCTCAGCAGCAGTCAAGTTGGTAGGACCGGAGATAACAGAGCAGTTCGCACCGCCGTTGATGACTTCAAAGCCATTGGCATAGCAGTTCTGAACCTGAACAACGCCGGTAAAGTTGGAGCCTTCTACACGACCCAAGAATGCAGAACCGTTGTTGCCGGTGCCGGCATACTTATCGGTAAAATCAAGGGTGGTATCGATAACAGAGCAGAAGGTGATACCGGTGCCTGCTTTTCTTGCATCCTGCAGGTTACACATAATGATGGAGCTATGCTGCCCCTTAGCATTCAGGGTAGAATTCTTAACATGAACGTTTTGAATTTCAAGTCTCTTATTAGAAACTGCATCACCCTTGGTGGTGGAGTATACGATAGCAGACTCGCGACCACCGGTCAACTGAGCGTTATCAAAGACAACGTTCAAAATGCGGGTAACATTGGAGCTGATGAAGAAACCGGTACGAGCGGTCATGCTAACATCGCCTGCATCGGCAGGAGTCTTCACGCAGGTCCAGTTCGCGATGGTATGATTCAAACCGTTGAACTTAAAGCAAGCGGTAGAATCAAAGCCTTCGAAATTAACGCCGGTCATATCCAGATCCGCAGTCAGATAGAGGGTCTGATCAGCGGTAAAGTCGCCTTCATGGGCAGAAACCCAAACCAGATCTTCTTCATCGTCGATGGTAAATCCGGGAGCGGCACTATATTTTTCAACTTCGGCAACATTGGGGATATTGGGATAGCCCACAAACTGATCAGCAAAAGCTTCCAGCTCAGCGGTCAGAGCAACATAGTCGCCTGCAGCCTTGGTATCATCGAGAAGAGCAGCTTCTGCTTCTTCGATCTTGGTGGCCAAAGCTTCCACATAGTATTCAACCTCGCGGTCAACCTTATAATAGTCGATAGCAGCCTGCAGGTCATCTTTAGCCTGCTGCAGCTCGCCTGCGCCGCCTAGAGTGATGATCACCTTAACATCGGTACCATCGGTGGGCATAGTCAGCATATTGCCATCAATAGCAGCAGCTTCATTATCGGTAGAGAAGGTTGCATTGGGATCAGCGGCATAGGCGAGGGGTACCTCGCTGCCTGCTGCAGCATAGATGGTATCAACGGGGGTGCCGTTGGTCAGCTCGGTGGTAACTTTGCGCATAGCGGTGGCCTTGGTGGCCTGAACCAGCTCGCCTGCATCAATAGTCCAATAAAGGATGGAATCGGTGCCTGCATCCTCATTGAAAACATAAGCATCGGCAGCAGTCTTGCTGGTGGAGAGAGCAACCTCAGTTGCATTAGAAGTCAGAGCAGCAACGGTTGCATTGGAATAAACATTGGTGAAGGAAACCCTATTACCGGCATTTACCAGGTAGATAGAGGAGCCTTCAGAAACGCTTGCGGTGGTATCGTTGATGACAACGCCCTTCGCATTCACAACAAAATTGCTCTGAGCGGTACCCATGATACCAACGTTGGTTCTCAGGGAAGCATCCAGAGTATTATCCTTGGCATAAACGTTGGCCATGTTGATGCAGGTAGCGCCGGAGTTCTCGGCAGTACCGAAGAGCAGACCCATAGCAGGGCCGTTGCCGTTCTCAGCACCGGTAGCCCTAACGGTGTTGCCGGTCAGGATAACGTTTTGGATGTTATAAGTAGTAGGATCGGAACTATTACCGCCGCGGGGCTTACCGATCAGCAGGCCTGCATGGTTGCTGCCGACGATAACAGAGGATCCGGTGATCTTGATATTGCGCAGGGTAACGGTAGAAGCCGCACCGGTAGAAGCGTAACGGGAAAGGATAATTGCGGTGTTCTCACTGCCGGCGTTGGTAATGGTGGAATCGGTAACCTCAATATTCTCAATCAGAACATTGGTAGGCAGACCGCTCTGACCGGCATTGGCATGGGAAACACCATAGATAATAGCGCTTCCGTTAGCACCGGCAATATTACAATTATCAACCTTCAGGTTTTTGATCTCAACCATACCGTTAGCATTATTAACAGCATCGAAGATACCGTTGGTGGTCTTACCTTCGCCGGTAGTCCAATTCTCCACAGTATGATTATGACCATCGAATTTAACCTTCAGGTTATGGAAGCCATTGAATTCGGCTCCGGTCAGGTCAATATCAGTAGTCAAATGAATGGTAATATTGGCGCTTCTGAACCAGGACTCTTTGTCCCCATCCAGCCACAGCCAATCTTCCAGGCTTGCGATCTTATATTCGCCATCTGCTGCGGGAGCTGCGGTAACAGACTGCACCGAGGGGATCGCATCAAACTCATCCGCATATGCAGGAACTGCAATGCAAGCGAGCATGGAGATCACCATGCAGACGGTGGCGATCATAGAGATCACACGTGTCTTCTTTGTGAACATATTCATGTTCCTCCTTCGAAAAATTTTATAATTCCCCATGGATGGGAGCAGGGTATGCCCCACCATGAGATTATTATACAATAGTATTTTAGCACAGGCCGATATAAAATGAAAGCACCTTATGTTGTTTTTTTAGCACATTTTGTGAAATCTTTTATCAAATTCCAACCCCCCTCGTTCAAGATGCACAAACTCCACCCCGCGCAGGGGACGGTTCTATGCGCGAACTTCATTTTTACCCTAAACCCCATCAATTTGCCCTCGCGCATAGAACCGTCCCCTGCGCGGCGCGAGTATGAAAAAAACAGAGGGCGGCTTTGCGCGAGCTGCGCATAGAACCGTCCCCTGCGCGGGGGGTGAATTATTTTAATTTGCGAAGCAGGTGCTCATTAACCCCTGTCAATCTACTGATTTGCCGAAGGGATGGGCCTTGCTCCAAAATCTTCCTTAAATATTTTTCTCTGGTTTCGTTATTCATCTGCTGAAGCTCATAAGGGCTCTTGCAATGAGCGCAGCGGCAGATCAGCTTTGTTGCCTGCTCATCGGTATAGCGGCGGGCTGCGGCAGGGCCGATATCCATGCATTTATCATCCGATCGCTCATGATTAAAACGGATAAATTCCGAAAGAGGAAGGAGATTCAAAATGAAATCCCGATCCACCATTGTGCCGGCTTTGATATAGCCGCCATAGCTGCTATAAAGATACTCCTCCGGCTCTTTGCAGAGACCGGCCTTCACCGGATTTTGATGGATATACCGCAAAACCGCAAGCAGATATGCATCATCCTCCACCGGTTCGCTCTTGAACCGATCCTGAAAAAGCGGGCCGCTCCGCTCGTATTTGATATTATACCAATATACAAATTTGCATCCGATCCGCTTGAAGATCTCCTCCAGACCGGCGTTCCCCTCTTTAATTAAAAGATGAAGATGATTGCCCATCAGGCAATAGGCATAGATCTGATAACCACAGACCGCTTTATAATCATATAAAAGTTGAAGATATTTGCTATAATCCTCGGCATCGAAAAAGATCTGCTGATGATTGATCCCCCGAAGCATCACATGATAGATCCCGCTCTCGCCCTTAATTCTCGCGCGTCTTGGCATATTCATCACCTCAAGAAAAGGATATCATACATAATAATACATTGTCAATAAAAACCTTGCGCAGGGGAGGGTTCTATGCGCGAGGAGAAAATTGATGGAATTTAGGTCAAAAATGAAGTTCGCGCATAGAACCGTCCCCTGCGCGGAAGCGCTGTGAAATATGAAATGAGGCACCTCTTTTGCAAGAGGCGCCTCGGTAGTTTTGATATATTTAATTACAGAGTCGGGGTATGGGTTCCCATTATATATTTAAGGATCAAAACCGCATCGGGGGTTTCCACTTTTCCATCGGAAGCTTCAACACCGAATCTGGAGTTCCAGACATCGCAAGCATCAACATTGATGGTTACGCCCGATTCTCCATTAATATAACGGAGCATCATGACCACATCTGCGATGGTGGTGCGCTTATCGCCATTGGCATCGCCCCAAGCGAATCTGAAAACATCTACCAAGGTGAAGGTACCCTTCACCTCCGCATCAGCATCCACAACCTCAACGCGGATCATTGCCTTACCATCGGCAGCAGTTTTAGCAACTGCAAACTTCGGAGTCATCAAAGCAACATCGGCAGGAATAGCATCGGCATCGCCGATGGTAAAGGTAACAAAGCCATCACCGGGGCTGGACATATGGGTATCAAGGCTTGTATTAACCACAGTTTGGTTTTCTACATAGGTCAATACATCCGTATCGTAATAAACCTTAACCACCAGATTCTTGGCAGTTATATTTTCGGGATTCTTCAGCTTGATACTTACCGCAAGCTGCTCGCCTGCATAGGCATCGCCGGCCTCAGCCATTACAGTGGCACCGGAGAGCTTTTCGATCTCTTCGATAACTGCGCGGCCGCAGATGCAAGAGCTGGACTTGGCACCCTTTTCCTCATGGGTGGGAGCCTTGGTATAAACCCAATCGCCCAGAACGCAATCGGCAGTTTCGCCGACGCCGCAATCGATGCAATAGTGGCGATGGGCATCGTCGCCGATCAATTCATAAGCCATTGCGCAATCCTTGGTGATATGATCGCCGCAGACGCAATAGAGATCATGCTTACCGGCAGTTGCTTGCGCCCTCACTTGAGTATACGCACAATCCTCGGTGAATACTCTGCCGCAGACGCAAGCGCCGCTATGCTTACCGGCAACTGCATCATTGGTCCATTCGCCAACCTTTTCGCAAACCACATTGGTGCCGCCTCTACCGCAAGCGGAGCAGCTCCAATTATGGGTGCCATCGGGATTCTGAGTATAGGAAGCGGTGCCTTCATGGCTGCAGGCCACAGTTACGCTGATGATCACATCCTCGCCCTGCATGGTCAGCATTCCGCCGCTCAGTTTAGCCTTGCCCAAGGTTACCTTGGTATCGATCACTTCATAGCCACCAAGGTCAAGATCCACCACAGCATCACCATTTACATAGGAAGAGATCGCCTTTTCGGGAACACCTTCGCCGCTGATGGTTACCTGCAGTTTACGGACCGCATTGGCAGTAGTGCCATGAACGGTCTGGCCATCCTCGTTCAAAGTCCAATATACAGGATCCACACCGGAAAGAGCAGCATAGCCTGCGTTCATGGTATAGGCCATCTCGCCGCTTTCATATTGCTCCCAAGTAAGGGTATGCTTCTTGGAGAAATCATTGATTGCTGCAACAACATATTTACCGGTATCGAAAAGCAAGTAGTTCGCAACAGACCAAGTATTATTGTAGAAATCATATTTAGCCGAAGCGTTGGTTACATAGCTACCGCCCTGCCCGATCGCAGCAGTCGAGCTCTTATTGGTGTCTTGAGAAGGCAGGCTATAGCAGTTATAGAATTTGGCAGCGCCGTTTCTACCATAAGCTACCAAGCCATGGGTATATGCACTGTTACCGGTTACGGTGCCCCAGTTATAGCAACCATAAAGAACACCATAGGCACGGCCTACAATACCGCCCACACGGGAGGGGCTGTTTTTATTTACTGCATGAATGCTCATGCCATTCCAGCAGTTGATGATTTTAGAATTATCATGGGATACGCCGGCAATGGCACCAACACCCTGCTCCTGAGAGCCGATATCGGTGATCTTCATGCTACCGGAAGCGATACCCACATTCTGGATCACACCGGCGGCATTCAGATAGGAAACCAAGCCCCATGATACTTCATCACCAACAGTGGTATTGCCAAGGTTATTGGCATCGGCATGCTCCATCTTGAAATTCTTGAAGCAATAACCATGACCATCGATCAGACCATTGAAGCCAACACCATAAGCAACAGGCTTCACATTGGTATTTTCCATATCGATATCGTTGGTCAGATGCACCCGCAGCACGCTTGCTTCAGCGGGAGCCATGGTATTGGCAAAGTAAACCCAATCTTCCTTGGTTTTGATCGCCCAATCGGTTATACCGGCATTCTTATAGGTTTCATATTCGCTGATGGAGGGCAGGTTGGGATATTCAACGCTCATATTGCCGCCCTTCATATAGGCATCGGCTGCATCATAATGGAGCATTACCGCATAGATGGCAGCAATCTGCTCGCTATCGCTCTTGCCCGCAGCCGCATCGACTGCATCAAGGGCAGCTTCAAGCTTTGCGAAGATTTCAATGCCCTCTTCCCCATAAAGATCGGGATCGAATTGGGCGAGCATCTCTCTTGCGGAATCCACATAAGCATAATCCGGAGCAATCATATAGAAATTCAAAACGGTTCTACCGCTGATGGTCACAGGAAGCTCCTGATCATTATCCAGCTCATAGCCGGCAAGGGGCTCGGGAGTAATTTCGATGCCCCGCATGAAATAGCCCTTAAATTCAGGCTCACCATAGGGCAGAGGATCGGTGGTATACCCTGTGGGAGTGGGGATATATTTCTGATAATAGAGGGAGGCGATAGTTTCGCTCTCGTCGGCAGCGCGGCAAAGGCGCTTAACGCCGCCGATCATTTTAACAGTCCAAAGAGCCTCGGCGCTTGCCTCGGTGAGGATAACTGCAAGATCTTCGGAATGGCCCTGCTCGGGAGTCAGGCATTCTTGGGCAGCGGTATCAATAATTTTATTATCGGACGCTCCGGTATGGGGCGCATTCAGCTCTGCGGGAGAGAACCAATAGTTATTTGCGAATTTATCGGCAGCGGGAGCGGTATTGGCAGAACCGATGGCGCGGCAGGAATAAACCTTGGGAGTATCTGCGTAGCTATGCACTGCGGTAGCTTCGCACCAGGAATTAAATACCGAGCAAACATTGCCCCAATAGCGGCCCAGAATACCGGCGTTATTATTATCGTTGGCGGCATCGGGATTAAAAATTTCGATCTTACCGGTGGCGGAGCAATCGATGATGGTGCTTGCAGCATCGCGAACGCGCTCTACCAGCAGAGCAGGATAGGAATAGCCGATCGCAGAAGTTTTTGTTTTATAATAAAGGTCGTAGGCAGAATATGCATCTTCCAAAGAGATATTCTTTACAGTACCGCCGGCCAGCAGGGATACAAAGCCGCCGCTTGCCACATAGCAGGTATTAAGATAAGCATAGCTGGACCAATTCTTAATGGTATGGCCGGCACCGTCAAGAACAAATTTTACATTGGCGTTGCAACCGAGGGGGATATAATAATCCACATCTGCAATGGTCAGATCATCCATATCAATATCGGCAGTGATGGTTACATTTGCAAGGCCGAAATTATAGGAAGCGTCATTCCAGGAGGCGAGGATGCCAAGCACAAAGAGATCGTTGGCATTATCGATTTCGATGGAAGAAGCAGAAAAGCCGCTCTGCGCTTTAGCAGAGATGGCGGCAAAAAGCTCGCTCTCAGCTGCCCAATCGTTCCCTATCAGGTTCTTGGCATCTGCCGCAGGCAGGCGCTTTGCAACCACATTGCCACCCTTGCTATAGGTCAGAACCGGATAACCGGCGGTGGAATAATCATAAGCAACAGTATAATCGGTTTCGGTGGAGGAAAGATCAATATTCAGATATTCATGGAGAATTTCGAATTCATCGGCAGAGAAAGAGGTGGCACCATCGTTTACTTCAGAAGAGATGGCCTCGCCCATTTCCCAACCGGGCTTACCGATGGTATCCAGATAATAGTTATCCGAAGACTCGGTGGCTACAGTAGAGGCTGCATCAGCAGGGCGCAGAATTGCTCCGAAATAGTTATAAGAATTCGCATTGAAGGCGCTGATCCCATCTACAATAGTACCTGCGCTATAGGAATTCTTTACCACATATTTTGAGCTATTGGTGCCGGCAACCTGACCGACCAGACCGGCTGCGGAATTGGCATAGTTGAAGATCAGGCCCATGTTATAAGAATTTTCCAAGGAGCCGGTGCCATCCACTGCCACGCCGACAAGACCGCCGACTGCAGTATTGGAACCGCCGACAACAGTTGCGGCATTCCAGCAGTTGATCACCTTAGTATTGCGCTGGGAAAGACCTACAATACTGCCGGTATAGCCGGCGCCCACGATAAGACCGCTTGCAATGCCCACATTCTTGATAGTAGCACCGTCGCAGTTGGCAAACAGGCCCACACCATATGCGGTAGTTTGGGATACATAAAGATTTTTAAACACAAAGCCATTGCCGTCAAAGGTACCGCGGAAAGTGTAATAACTCAAGTTATCAGCACTGGAGGCAGTAGCATTACTGGAAGTACCGATCCCGACAAAGGGAGTTTTTCCCATATCAATATCATTGGCCATAATAAAGGTATAGCCAAGGAAGGTTTGGTCGACAACCAAAGCGGCAATCATATTCATGCCTTCCCGATCGGTAACCTTATATTGAAGGACACCCTCTTTCAGGCCACCCTTGATATCATCGAGAGCCGATGCATCAACCAAGCCCGCTACCGGCACGATCTCGTCATAGTTGCTCTCTGCCGATACGGGCGCAGCAAAGCCGGCCAGCAGCGAAAGAAGCATACATACCGTTACGATAGCAGACATCACACGCGTCTTCTTTGTGAACATAAATCTGTTCCTCCTTTATAATTTGCCTCACCGCTTGAAAAGGGCATAATGCCCCTAAAATATATAATGAGACTATTATTCGATGATATTTTAACATACCAAGGCAAGAAAATAAACCACCTTATGTTGTTTTTTTAGCACTATTTGTGAAATGTTTCCTATGGTGAAAAACCCGAAGCAGCATTTTGCACAAAGGAAATACCCTTTAATTATATATATTAAATAAAGAGCCGCCGCCCTTGGAAAAACTGCCAAGGGCGGCGGTCAGATTCATTTAGAGAAGCAATATTCGGTAACTGATTTGAATTCCTCGCCCGCCTTCAAAGTGCAGGAGGGGAACGCCGGTTGGTTGGGGGAATCGGGATAGAATTGGGTTTCAAGGCAAACACCGGAATGCTTTCCGATGGGGCCGTTCTTTCCGGCCCGATCGCCGGTGCAGTTGCCGGTATAGATCTGCACACCGGGGAGATCGGTGCGGCAGACCATTTTAATGCCGGTATCGGGAGATTGCAAAATAGCGGCATCCCGCAGGCCTTCCCCGTCCACACAGAAGTTATGGTCATAGCCTGCACCCAGCGCAAGCTGATCGTCTTCCTTTTCAATATCCTGCCCGATGGGCTTTGCAACGGTGAAATCAAAGGGGGTGCCCTCCACCGCTCTCAGCTCACCGGTCGGGATCAGAACAGCGTCTACAGGAGTCATGGCAGAGGCCTTCACTTCCATGATATGATTCAGAATCGGCGCGCCGGTCTCGCCATTCAGATTGAAATAGCAGTGGTTGGTGGGATTATAAACGGTATCGGCATCGCTTTTGGCTTCATAGATCAGGCGAAGGGTATCTGCCTCCACCTCGAAGGTTACTGCCACTGCCATATTACCGGGGTAGCCCTCTTCCCCATCGGCCATCAGGTTGGTCATGCGCACTGCATTTTCCCCTGCGACCTCCGCGTTCCAGAATTTATGGGAAAGGCCCACCTTTCCGCCATGAAGGTGGCCGCGCCCCTCTTCATTGCAGCCCACATCATATTCCGCGCCGCCAAGGGAAAATTTACCCCCTGCAATACGGTTGGCATAGCGGCCGACAGTGGCGCCCAGATAGCCATCGTTGGTCTGATATTCCTCCAAGGTATTATACCCCAAAGCCACATCTACTCCCTGATAGCGAATAGACTGCAAGGTGGCACCAAAGGTGAGGATGCTCACCTCAAGATCCCCGTTTTTAATGGTATAAATCTCTGCTGCACCAAAAGGTTTCTTTTCAATCATTGTTCCTTCTCCTTTAAATCCCAATCAATGGGTTCTTTTAAAAATTCATTGGCTGCTTTAAAATGGCCGCAACCGAAAAAGCCGTTATATGCCGATAGGGGGCTTGGGTGGGCCGATTCCAATATTAAATGGTGAGGATTTTTAATCAGCGCTTTCTTGGCCCTTGCATGGCTGCCCCAAAGCAAAAATACAATCGGCTCGGGGCGCTGATCCAAAAGGGAGATGATCCGATCGGTGAGCCGCTCCCAGCCCATTCCCCGATGGGAAGCGGGGGCGCCGGCCCGCACTGTCAGCACCGTATTCAGCAGGAGAACCCCTTCCTCGGCCCATTTGGCAAGATAGCCATGGTTCGGAGGCTCGATCCCCAGCTCTGCCTTCAGTTCTTTATAGATATTCTTCAAAGAGGGCGGGGGCTCCACCCCCTTTTGCACCGAGAAGCACATTCCATGAGCCTGCCCCGCCCCATGATAAGGATCCTGCCCCAGGATAACCGCCTTCACCTTTTCAAAGGGAGTGGCCTTCAGGGCATTGAAGATATCCCCCATGGGCGGGTATACCACCCCTGATCGATATTCTTTTTTCAAAAACTCGCGAAGCTGCAGATAATAATCAGAAGCAAATTCTGCCGCCAACAATTCATCCCAGCTATTTCCAAGGCTTACCATGCGCTCACCTCATTCCTCATGGAGGCGCACATAAACCGCGCACACCACATATCCGATCACCGACCAGCCCAGCAATAAATTCCAAAGGGTTACCGCCCGCCGCGCCGCCAACCGCTTCCGATGAGCAAAAAAAGCGGGCAAACTATAAAGGGGCATCAGAATGGCAAGGCCGAAAATGAAGATGGCATACCAAAAGGGCGGATTCATTCCCTCAAAACCGGTATTGAGGCTGAAAAAGCTGATCACAAAAGCCATCAAGCCGGTGGAGATCGCCAAGGCCCAAAGAACCTGCCATAGCTTACAGATCGGATTTTTCTTCCGGCTCAAATACTCCATTCTTTCCCCTCCTTCCCTTCTTTTTGGCTCAATAATATTTAACAAAAATCAGTATAACATAGAATTTACAAAAATTCCATTGAATTTTCACAAAATCCGTTTATAATGAATTTAAGAATCACTATCCTTTTAAAGAATTTAAGAATCACTATCCTTTTAAAAGAGGTTTCCATATGAATAAAAAAGCCCTTGTTATCATCAACCCCCATGCGGGAATGAAAAAATCAAAGAAAGCCATGTTTGAAATTGTGGACCGCCTGAGCAACGCGGGCTATTCGGTAACCGCCCAGACCACCGCCGCCCCCGGCGACGGCACTCGTATGGTTAAAAATTTCGGTGCCGGCCATGATCTTTTGGTCTGCTGCGGCGGCGACGGTACTCTCAACGAAGTGATCAACGGGTTGCGGGAAGCCGAACTTCAGATCCCCATCGGCTATATCCCCGCCGGCACTACCAATGATTTTGCCCGCACCCTTGGGCTGAAGCCCAAGCCCGATCAATGCATGGATAAAATCCTTGAAGGGTATCCCCACAACTGCGATATCGGCTCTTTCAATGGCCGCAACTTCACCTATATCGCCTCCCTTGGCGCCTTTACCGACGTTTCCTATTCTACCCCGCAGAAAATGAAGAATATCTTCGGCCATACCGCTTATCTTTTAGAGGGGGCCAAGGCGGTTTCTTCCATCGCTCCCTTCAAAGCGGAGCTTTGGATAGATGATGAGTATTTTGAAGGGGAATTTCTCTTTGGTTCTATCTCTAATTCCACTTCGATCGGCGGCCTTTTCCGACTGGATCGGCTGGATGTGCGGCTGGATGACGGAGAATTGGAACTGATCTTTATCCGCAACCCTCAAAAACCCGGCGACCTGAACCGCACCATTCAATCGGCGGTGAAGGGCAACTATGATCCCGCCCATATTATCTTCCGCCATTGCCGCGAGGCTGTGGTCCGCACCGAAAAGCCCCAAAGCTGGACCATCGATGGGGAATCCGGCGGGGAACAGACCGAAGTGAAGATCACGGTGCAGGATGATGCAATCAAGATTTTTTACTAAAAACAGCTTAAAGCAACAAATATTTAGTTTTAAAATTATCTTCAACAAAATATTTTTTGGGAGTCCGTTTTATCGGACTCCTTTTGTTTTATAATAAGCTCATCAAAAGAAAGGAGCGAATTAAAATGCATGTTTTGGGATATGTATTGATCTGGAGCAGTGTTTTAGGATTGGGAATGATCTGCGAACAGCGAAAGGAAAACCGCCGATTGAAAAAGCAACTGGAGGAAACCCATGCTCCCGAAGAGATCAAAAGAAATTTTCGGTCTATGACCGCTTAAAACATCATGAATAAAACCCGCCCTTGGTTCGCCAAGGGCGGGTTTTATATTAAAGATCGGAAGCCTCAATGGATTTTTACATTCTTTTTTTATCAGGAATCGGAAAAATTCTTTGCGGGTTTTGATCCGAGCCTGACCGCGCACAAAGGTGCGGCGAATGGTGAGGAGCGGAAGCCTCAAGGGATTTTTACATTCTTTTCTTATCAGGAATCGGAAAAATTCTTTGCGGGTTTTGATCCGAGCCTGACCGCGCACAAAGGTGCGCCGAACGGTGAGGATCGGAAGCCTCAAGGGATTTTTACATTCCTGATCATTCGCGGCGCTCGTTGCCGCCATAATAAAATAGGTTGCTTCCTTTGGTTTCAGGCCCGCTCTGCTGCATTTTGAGCGCCTGATCCAAAAAGGCTCTGCGGGAGAGCGGAATTCCTTCCACCTTTTCAAGGCCGAAGAAGCGCTTATAATGATTTTCAAGAGTGGGAGCGAGGGCAGAAAGCAGATCGCCTACCTCTTCCCCTTCTGCATAGCGACGCATCAAAATGCCTTCCCCAACAGAAAGGCGATGGGTTTCGTTAAAATAATTTTTAAAGAGAAAATGGGCATACATAACCAGCCGCAGATCTCCATAAAACCGCGCTTCGTTTTCATCGGTTGCAGGGAGCTCTGCCGCCAAGGAATATCCGCCGCGGATCGCCTCCAGAATAGCCTCGGTAGAATTTTCCTTTGCAAAGACATAGGTGAAGCGGCGACCGAAAAATTCTCTTGCAAAATCATGGTTATGGGAATCGGTGCTGCCGATGGGAGCCATTTTATTGCCCTTCAAGGCCTGCTCCCACCAAAGGGCCACCTGCATATTATTGGCATCGGAGCCAACGCCGCCGATCACCTCAAAGGCTTCAAAAAGCTTTGAATCCATCAAAAGCTCCAAAAACTCCTTGGATTCATTATAGCGATTGGGGCACCAAAAGGGATGAGCAAGAATCGCAAGGCCCTTTTCTTCTTTGATCTTTCGGCAAGCCCAATGGGCCATGGCCATTCTCTCCCGATATTGCTCCGGAACCTCTTCAAGGCCGGCGGCGATCTCGGCTACTTCTTTGCGATAGGCGGCATCATCATGGATATAGCGATCGCAAACGCTCTCTTTTCCCCCTGCATGCACAATATGCACCAGCGATCCGGGGGTATGCACCTCTTCGCCGTTCATAATATGAAGCCCCAAGGGAATCCCTTTATAAAGCTCTGCTGCCAATTCAGAGGAATACATTCGGTTATGATCGGTGATGGCCACAAAATCATAGCCTTCTTCCCGATAATCGGCAGGAGTCATGGCGAGGCCATCCTGCCCATCGGAATAGAAGGTATGGGTATGAAGATCGCCCTTTAAGGGGCGCAGCCCATAAAGATCTTCTTCCACGGCATAAAGGCTGATCCTCATCTCTTTTCCGCCATTTTCGGTAAAGCGAATGGAATATTCCTGCTCTTTTTCGAAGCAATGAGAAAATTTCAAGCATCCGTTTTCCACCCTGCAAGGATGATCCAGCGGCAGATGGGCATGGTAATCAGCCTGATCCTCCCATAGCCCCACTACCGCCAATTCATATTTTCGTTCGGGGCGAAAAATGCGGCTGATATCCCGCGGCAGGATCACCACTTCTGTTTCTTTTCCAACGCATACCACCGATGGAAAGCATTGATATCTCGGATGGGCAGTTCTCATTTTTTGCAGCTCCTTGCTCTTTTTTTGAAAATTATATCACCTATTTTTCTTCTTTTCAACCCTACCAAGCAGTTTCGCAAATTTTCGCATTTCTATTTATTTTTAACGGTACATTTTGCCAAGACTGCATAATGGTCGGAAATGAAGATATCATTTGGCTTATCCAGCAAAACCGAATAATAATCGGCATGGATCAAATCGGGAGTGATAAAAACATAATCGATGGGCCCACTGAAAACCCCATCTTCAAAGCCATTGAAGGTGCCGCAGGTTTCCCCGAATTCATCGGCGATAAGAGCGCTATCATAGAGAAGATCCTCGGCTGTAATATTAATATAAGCAAGGCTTCCCGTTTGGGTATTCATATCGCCGGTTAAAAAGACCGGCTGACCTTTCAGGTTTTCCTTCACATAGGTATTGATTTGCGTGCCGGAGCTTTCCTGCGCAGTGGCGGTCAGGCCGAAATGGGTATTAATATGGGTGAATTTCGCCCCTGTTTCTTTATCCTTAAAATCGCAGCGGGTGCAGATCCGCGGAAGAGTATCGCCATAGGAGAGGGATTCCTCTTCGGGGGTATCGGAAAGCCAGAAATGCTCCGCATGGAGAAGCTCTAGCCGCTTGGCGTTATATATAACAGCAGTTGCTTCCTCCGCCCAATCGCAGCGGTATTTCATCTCGATTTTATAGCCGGATTCCGCAAGATAATCCTCCATCATATAATGCCAAAGAGGGGTATATTCCTGCACCCCGATAAGATCCGGCTGATATTTTTTGATCAGTTCATAAAAGGATTCCGCGCGGTAAAGCACATCCACCTCATCTCCCACACCATCCAGCCGCACATTTTGGCTCATAATGGTGATCTCTGAAACCTTCGGGCCGCCGCATCCGCAAAGGGCAGCGCCCATTGCGATGATCATCAAAATTGCAAACAACCTTTTCATTCCTGGCCCCCCTCCTCTCTTTTTTAAAAAAACAATGGCGCGGAAGAGATCTTCCGCGCCACCTGATTGCCATTTATCTTTTGGAAGGAATAACAACTTCTGCAAAAATTCCAAAGTGATCGGATACAAATTGATCCTGCAAATTATGCTTCGAGCCGAACTTTTCCTGAATGACCTTATAGCTCATCGGATAAATATTGGTATCGGTAGAAGAGATCATAACAAAATCGATAAGAGAGCCACCGACTGCTTCTCCATTCTCATTAAAGGCGGAAGCGGGAGTTGTATAACCGCCGCCGGTGTTATGAGAATCATAATCACGATCCGGATTATGATACGTCAGATCATCATTCAAATCACCGAGGAAGCCTGCCTGCACCAATGCATTATATTCTTGAGAATTGCGGCTCATATTATAGTCTCCGACGCAGATGACCGGTACGCTTCCGGCAGCCTTTTTCAACTGAGAGGTCATCGTCTGAGCACTCTTGATTCTTGCATCGGTATCCAAACTATAATGCACGCTGCCAAAAATAAACTGCTTGCCGGTTTCCTTATTCTTCAGCTTTACCCAGTTGCAGATACGATGCTGATCGGTCTGCCCTGCATATTTGCTGGGAGCAGCAGGATTATCGCCCAACCAGAAATGGCCGGCATCTACCTTATCGAATTTATCTTTTTTCCAGAATACAGGGGAACATTCATCGCCGGCGCTGCTGCTGTTTGCAGAGTCGGCCTCACGGAACCAATTATAATAATCATAATCCGCACCGTAATCAGCCTTCAGATAATCAAGCCATTTAGGACGAACCTCCTGGAAGCCCATCACATCGGGATCATATTTTTCTACCTGCTCAAGAAGCCGCAGATGGCGCTCCTCAAGAGTGGTGCCGGGATACTTATCTGCATCGCTGACGCAACGAACATTCTGATCCAAAACCTTGATTACATCATCAGAAGAGAAGCTGGGGATCCAGCTGAATTCGCCCTCATCAAACTCGAAATCCTCATCGTCGGTATCGCCGCCGCCTTGGGCATTATCGCTATCGCCCTGATTATCTCCGCCGCCTTGAGCATCATCGCCGCTGCCATCGGTGCTTCCGCCTTGGGATTCACCGCCGCCTTGATTTTCATCCTCTTTGGTAACCTCGATCACATCGCCTTCGATCTCGATGATCTCAACAATAGGATCGCCGGTATAAGGCACATTGACCAGCTGATCTCTGGCAGGAACATCCACTGCAGAGCTATTGCCGGCAACATCCTCATAGGTAAGCCCGCCGGCGCAAGAGCTCATCAGCAGAACGCTCATGGCCAGAATTGTAAATAACGCGATCCATCTATTGGATTTTTTCATAGTTGACCTCCTTCCCCCATAATATGGGGTTCAAATCCTTCTCGCGATAGTTTTTGACGGTAGTATTATAACATGATTCTGTCTACGATTGGATAACGCTATGTTGTTTTTATTTAACACTATGTTGCTAAATTTGTAAATTATCATAAATTTCTTTCTCTTTTGAGAAAAATGATGTATAATTCATATCATCAAATGTTTTTTCGGAGGTTTTCCCCTATATGCGCAAGAGAGAAAGCGGCGTTTTGCTTCATTTATCCTCATTGCCCGGCCCCTATGGGACCGGTTGCTTCGGGAGCAGCGCCATTGCATTTATTGATTTTCTTCATGCCGCCGGCTTTTCGGTCTGGCAGGTTTTGCCCTTTTCGGTGCCCGATAAAGGCGGCTCTCCTTATAAGAGTGTCAGCGCCTTTGCCGGCAATCCTTGCTTTATTGATCCCGAGCAGCTTTGCGCCCAAAATCTGATTACCAGAGAAGAGCTGGAGGGCTGCAAGGGAAGCCAGCCTTATGCTGTGGATTTCCCTTGGCTTTATTCCCAACGGAAAGCCCTTTTGCATCGGGCCTTTTCAAGATGCCATGATGCCCTTGGCCAAAAGGTGATGGCCTTTGCCAAGGAGCAAAGCTGGCTTCCCGATTTTGCCCTTTATACCGCCTTGCAGCAAAAAACCGGCAAGGATTGGTACGATTGGGAGCCCGCTTTAAAAAATCGGGAGCCTGATGCTCTTGAAAAAGCAAAAGAAGAGCTTGCCGCCGAGATGGAAGAGATTTTCTTTACCCAATATCTTTTCTTCAGCCAATGGGCCGCCATCAAGGCTTATGCCAACCAAAAAGGGATTGAAATTATCGGCGATATGCCCATTTACGTATCTTTGGAAAGCGCCGATGTCTGGAGCCATCAAGAACTTTTTCAATTAGATGAAAAGGGGTGCCCCTCAAAGGTGGCAGGAGTGCCGCCGGATTTCTTCAGCGAAGACGGGCAGCGCTGGGGCAACCCTCTCTATGATTGGGAGAAGATGGAAGAAGATGATTTTGCTTGGTGGCGCAGCCGCATTCAAGCAGCGCTCACCCTTTATGATCGGGTGCGAATCGACCATTTTCGCGGTCTTTCCGCCTATTGGGCAGTGCCCGCCGAGGCCGAAACCGCCAAAGAGGGGCAATGGATCGCAGGCCCCGGCATGAAGCTTTTTGATCGGCTCTTCAAAGAGATCGATAAAGGCGCCCTGATCGCCGAGGATCTCGGCATTCGGGATGAGGGCTTGGATCAGCTTCTCAAAGATACCGATCTACCCGGCATGCGGGTTTTCCAATTTGCCTTTCCGGCGCAGGATGGCGGGTTGCATCTGCCCCATAATGTGCCTGAAAACTGCCTTTTCTATACCGGCACCCATGATAATAATACCCTGCTTGCCTATCTTTGGGAGCTTACCCCCGATCAGCGGCGCACCGCCCTTGATTATTGCGGATTTACAGGAGAGGATTGGCAGAGCGGCGGCCCCGAAAACGCCGCCATTCGCGCCATTCTCAAGTGCCTTTGGCGCTCCCCTGCCAAAACAGTGATCGCGCCGGTGCAGGATCTTTTGGGCTATGGCGGCGATACCAAGATGAACCGCCCCGGAATCGCCGAAGGAAACTGGCAATTCCGCCTTACCGAAATCGGCTTTCAGCAGCTCTCTGCCGAAACTTGGCAGGGGATCAACCGCCTTTATGAACGCTAATAAGGCTCTCCAAAAAGTCCACGACCGTACCTATGTACGCCGACAAGAGCGGTTTGACGAATTCGGAAGCATTTTTGAGAGTCTGAAAAAATCGGCGCCCCGATTCCGGAGCGCCGATTTTTATGTGTCTTTTTATTTAATTTAAAACTGTGTTTTGAGAGTGGCAGAGGATTTGTTGCGCCCTCGCGGGCGTTTTTTGCTCTCTGCCTTACGACGCTCCTTACCGCCGAAGGGACATCCGCCGAATCTTTCGATAATCCCTTTCCTCGTCACCTACGGTCAATTTTGCAGGCCGGGCGCTTTCTTTTCCCTTTACTCTACCTCCAACGCCCAAAAGTATAACATTTTGAACCGATTTTGTCAATAGTGCTTTTAAAAAAGAAGCCTGCATCATTGATGCAGGCTCCTTCCTCAATTATCCATTTTCCATTTTCAATTTTCCATTTAGAAAAAGCCGTTATAGACCATTTTACCGATACAAAGAAGGGCAAAGATCCAGATCCAAGGGCTCATTAAGGGATCCCCATAGGCAAGGCTTTTGGTGCTGCGCTTTGCCACGCGGCTTTTTCCAAGCTTTTGGTCCATGGCGCTCTCCATCATCTTCAAGGTGAAGATCAGCAGCAAAAAGCAGGCCACAACCGCCAAAATGGCAAACAAGCGATCCTGAAAGATATAGCGCATAAAATCCTGATTTTTTGCGATAGCCAAAGCCACTGCATTATTGGTGGCATGGCAGAGCACCGCCGGCCATACGCTTTTAAACATCAGGGTGAGCACGCCATAGCATACCCCCGCCACAAAAAGAGAGGGAATATGCATGGGATTGGTATGGAAAAGGGCAAAGATCAGGGCCGAGAGCAAAACACCGATGGTGGGCCCGTATTTTTCATATTCCCCCTGCACCAAGCCCCGCAGAAGAAGCTCTTCGGAAAGGGCAGGGAGGAGCACAGATGTAAAGACCAGAGCAGCGGCGCTATGGCCGGAAAGATCCACCACGGAGTTTTGATAGGATACATGGAAGACCGCCTTGAAAAAGGCGCTTGCCCCAATATTGATCAGGCTGCAGATCAGGCAGACCGAAAGGCCGAAAAGGAAGATAAAAAGCCAGAATTTCGGGTGCACTCCTTTCAGCCTTAAGCAGCTGCGCACCTTATAACGATGGCGCTTTGCATAGATGCCGATGGGGAGAAAATAAATCACCAGATAAATTCCCACCATCAAAAGGGCATCAAAGGCGGGCAACCATTGCTTTAAAATGGAAAGGGCCATTAAAAGCCCCAATACAATCACCAGCAAGCCGGAGATTTCTTTGGAAATATCCTTTCGCTTGCTGCTCATGCCACAATTCCTCTCCGCAGCTCTTCTGCCTTCTCCCGCGAAACAAGCCTTGCCACCAGCGCAAGGCCGAATTCCACTGCGGTGCCTGCGCCCCGCGAGGTAATAAAGGGGCCATCTTCCACCACTGCTTCCTTCAGCGCCTCACAGCCCAGCGTTTCCTCCATGCCGGGGTAGCAGGTAGCCTTGCGCCCTTCAAGAAGCCCCAAAGCCCCCAGAACAGAAGGGGCGCCGCAGATGGCGGCGATGGGGATTTCTTTTTCTGCCGCCCTTTTCAAAAGGGAGCAAACCCATTCGCTATTTGCCAAATTTTCATAGCCGGGATATCCGCCGGGGAGGATCAGCATCTCCATTTGGCTCTCTTGGAGCTCTTCCGGCAAAAGATCCGCCACCATGGGAATTCCGCGGGCGCCCATCACCTTTCGATCGCCGCCGATAGCCACAGTCTGAACCGTAACCCCTGCCCGACGCAAAAGATCAACCGGCGCTACCGCCTCCAGCTCTTCAAAGCCTTCGGCCAAAAGTTCGTAAACGATTTTCATATTTAATCCTTTCAAAAGAGCTCGGGATAGATTTTCTTCACCTGCTCTTTGATGATCTCAAAATTATCATCTTTGCTCCGAGGGATCATCTCCTGATCATACATCGGAATCATATGCCAACCAAGCTTTTTCCCAACATAGAGGGCGCTCTTGCGGCTTTCCTCCAGATAGGCCACATCCAGCTCATGGATATCCTTCTTACTGTTATCCCCCCGATAGCGGCGCTCGATCAGCCGCTGGGAGACCTCCGGCAGCATATCCAGATAAATCACAGCGTCCGGCATGGGGAGCTCCAGCTTCCCATATTCAAAATCCGAAAGCCATTCGATAAAGGCATCCCATTCCTGCGGCGGAAGCTTGCCCATTTGGTGCACAATATTAGAGGTGGTATACCGATCGGCCACCAAAATGATCCCTTCATCATAGGGCTTTTGGTATTTGGTGCGGAACCCTGCAAAGCGGTCGGCCGCAAAAAAGACCGATGCGGCATAGGCATTCACATCTCCTGCATGGCCGCCGAATTCCCCTTTTAAATACATCTGCAAAAGCGCGCTGGACGGGGATTCATAATCGGGGAAAGAGATCCGCATGGCGGGAATGCCCTGCTCATTGAGCCAAGCGGTGATCCGCTTGGAATGGGTGCCCTTTCCGCTTCCGTCCAACCCGTCTATTACTAATAATCTACCCATCTTCTTATTCCTTGCAATTCCCTTTTAAGTATTTTTCTCTCATCTCTTTGGCCTTGCCGCAGGTCATCTTCCCTTCGGGGCAACCGCCCTTCACGCAAGGCGGCCCTGCATAGCGGAATACAGTGGGGCAGACATCCTTCACCAGCAGGAGCATCTGCTCCGCAAGGGCGCGGATCTCCCATTGGGCTCTGCTGCAGCAGCGCAGGCGGAAGAAATTCAGAAGGCTTCTTGCATTCATGGTAACCATCATTTTGGTGGTGCAACCATTGGGGAGCACAAAGCGGGCATCTTCAATGGCCTTTTTCTTATCGGCAACAGTGCCTTCGGTGCCCTCCATCAAAAGCCCTGTCAGCGCAGTATAGCGGCGGGAAAGCTCTTCCATGGTATCCAAATAAAGAGCCTTTGCCTCCTCATTGGCCTCAATGGCGGGGGGCAGAATAAAATCAAATCCATCCTCTGCCACATAGCGCTGGCTTTGCACGCTGAAGGAGGCGATCCGATGGCGGGTGATCTGCGCCAAAAGAGCGCGGGATACATTTTCGATCCCAAAGGTAAAAGAGATATGCTCAATGGGGCTCTCATGGCCAAGGGAGCTGAGCATCTCCAAAAATTGCTCGGTTTTTTCGGGGGTGAGCCCCTCCATCACGGTATCAATATCGCTTCTTGCATAGCAAAGCTTGGCGGCCGCGGCAATCACCCGCTCCGCATCGGGGGTATGGCTGATCAATCGAACCTTTAAATTAGCTTTTTCCATCTTTCTATCTCCTATTATTTCATCTTTTTTGCCCGACGCTTAATGCTCATCAGGAAGAAGGGCAGCTCCATCACTCTTTTAAGCCGCCAAGGCTCCTTGCAGATGCGATAAAGCCATTCCAGCCCCAAGCGGATCATCCAGCGGGGAGCCCGCTTGACTGCCCCTGCAAAAACATCCAGAGAGCCCCCAAGCCCCAGCATCACACCCACCTTAAGCCGCGCGCGATTTTCCGCCATCCAGGTTTCCTGCCGCGGCGCCCCAAGGCAAACAAAGAGCATATCGATATCAAGACCGTTGATCTCCTCGATAATCTCCCCTTCATCCTCCGGTTTAAAATAACCGTCGTGAAGCCCTGCAACATGCAGATCAGGGTATTTTTGAACCAATTTTTCTTTTGCCGCTTCTGCCACACCCGGTTTTGCGCCGAGGAAATAAACCCTTTTCCCCTTCTCGGCGGAATAGCGCAAAAGATGCTCTGCCAGCTCCACTCCCGCCACCTTTTCCTTCACGGGAGTTTTCAAAAGGCGGGAAGCCAGCACCACTCCGATTCCATCGGGGATCACATAATCGGCCTGCAAAAGCACCCTGCGCACCCCTTCATCATTGGCATATGCCTGCAAAATTTCGGCATTGGGGGTTACCACAATGCGGCTTTTGCGCTCTTCAAAAAAAGCCGCCACATCTGCAACCGCCTCCGCCATTGTTACATTTTGAATAGGAAGATTTAAGATCGATACTGTACTCATCCGTTTCACCTACTTTACATACATTGTAAATTATATCATTTTAAAAAACATAATGCAATAAAAATCTTCCCCAATAAAAATCTTGCAGTTTTATCATTCCTTTGATAGAATAAAACCAAACTATAGAAATGAGGAAAACCATGAGTTTGCTTGATGCCCGCCTTTCCGCGGTGCTGGATCTGATTCCAAAGGGCGCCGCCCTTCTGGATATCGGCACCGACCATTGCAAGCTCCCCGCCGAGGGGCTTCTTGCAGGAAAACTGAATAAAGCCTATGCCGCCGACCTGCGCCAAGGGCCCTTGGATGCCGCCGCGCGGCAGCTTGCGGCAGTTGGGCTTCGGGGAAGAGTGCCCCTCTTTTTATCCGATGGGCTGATGAGCATTCCAAAGGAAGTGCTGCAAGAGGTGGATGCGGTGGCCATTGCGGGCATGGGGGGCGAAGTGATCGCCTCGATTATCGAAAAGGCGCCCCTTGCGCCGCCTCTCTATATCCTGCAGCCCATGAGCGCGATTTATGAGCTGATGGATTTTCTTGCCAAGGAAGGCTGGGCCCTTCTTGATGGGCGCCTTGCGGCGGATAAGGATAAGATCTACCGCATCTTTACTGTGCGCAAAACCGATAAAGCTTATACTCCCGATTATTTTAAGGTTCATCAAGGGGATCCTCTTTATGATGCCCTTTTGGAAAAAGAAGAGCGGCGGGTGCTCTATGCGCTGGAGGGGCTTCATCGGGCCAAAAATCCCGATCCCCAAAGAATTGAAAAAGAAAAAGATCTGCTGCAGCAGATCAGAAAGGCAAAGAAATGATTAAAGTTTTTGATATTTTAGATTTTTTGAATCAAGCCTGCCCCTTTGGCCTTGCTGAAGAATGGGATAATGTCGGCCTCAATCTTGGGCGGGCAGGGGCCAAGGTGGAAAAGGTTCTTTTGGCGCTGGATGCCGATGAAAGCGCGATCCTTGCCGCCAAGGAGCAGGGCTGCCAGCTTTTGCTGACGCATCATCCCCTGCTTTTTGATCCCCTGCGGCAGATCACCGATGGCACCCCCGCAGGCCATAAGGCCCTTCTCTTGGCAGAGAGCGGAATTGCCCATATCGCCTGCCATACCAATTTAGATGCCGCCCAAGGCGGGGTAAATGATCATCTTGCCGCCTGCTGCGGCATGGAGCACCCCGAGCCCTTCGAGGGCCTGGGCAGAATGGGCGATCTTGAAATAGATGCCTCCGCGCTGATCGGGCGGCTTAAAGAGCGGCTCCCTGCCAAAACCTGCATGGGACTGATCCATCATTCCCAAATTCACCGCGCCGCTTTGGTGGGCGGCAGCGGCGGCAGCATGCTTCAGGCGGCTTGGGAGCAAGGATGCGATACCTTTATTACAGGAGAGGCCAAGCATGACCATGCCCTTTTTGCAAGGGACCATGGCATGAACCTTTTGATCCTTGGCCATTATGAGACCGAATATATTGTTTTGGAGCCGCTGAAGGCGGCCTTGGAGGAGCATTTCGAGGGGCTTGAATGCCTGCTGATGCCCCACCGCCCTGTTTTGGAGCAGTTCTGATATGGCTTTAGATGCTTGTTTTTTAACCTATCTGACCAAAGAGATCGGTGCCCTTGCGGAAGGAGCGAGGGTGGAAAAGATCCATCAGCCGGGCAAAGATGAGATCCTTCTTCATCTTCGCGCCCCCGGCTTTAAGGGGCGCCTTCTTTTTTGCTGCACCCCGAATTGCGCCCGCATTACCATCACCGAAAAGGAAACCGAAAATCCTGCCCAACCGCCCCTCTTTTGCATGGTGCTCCGCAAGCACCTTTCAGGGGCGCGGGTGGATCGGGTTTATATGCCGGAATTTGAGCGCGCGGTTTTTGTGGAATTCACCGGCAAGAATGATTTCTTTGAGCCGGTCAAAAAGATTTTGGTTTTGGAGATTTTGGGGCGCACCTCTAATCTTTTATTGCTGGAAGAGAGCGGGAAGATCATCGATGCCATTCGCCATGTGGACCTTACTGTTACCACCGGTCGGCAGATGCTCCCCGGCCTTAAATATGAGCCGGTGGTGCCCCAAGATAAAAAAGCCTTTTCCTTGGCGCAAGGGGCAGATCTTTCCCTGATCCTTTCCACCGATAAGCCCCTTTGGAAGGCGATCATGGATACCTATAGCGGCATCTCTCCGGTGGTGGCAAGGGAGCTTGCCTATCAGGCCGGCGGCAAAATCGATGCCCCCGCCAATGGTCTTACCCCCAATCAAAAAAGCGCCCTCGGCGCCCTTTTGGACCGATGCGCCGCAGATTTAAAAGAGGGGAAATGCGCCCCCACTGCTGTGCGGGATCGAAGCGGGAAATGGATCGATTTTTCCTTTTTACCCATCGGCCAATATGGGGAGAGCGCCGAGCAATTTTCCTACCCTTCCCCCCTTGCTTTGGTGGAGGATTATTATGAGCAGAGCGCAGAGAGCGTGCGCCTCAAGCAGAAAACCCGCGATGTGGAGCTTTTGGTTTCCCGCACCATGGCGCGGATCCAGCGCACCATGGGTGTGCGGATGAAGGAGCTGGAGGAGGGCAAAAAAGCCGATCACTATCGCATCTGCGGCGAGCTTTTGCAGGCCAATCTTCATCGGGCCAAGGCGGGCATGAAAGAGATCATCGTTGAAAATTATTATGATAACTGCGCGCCCTTTACCATTCCCCTGCGCCCCGATCGCTCCCCCCAGCAAAATGCCCAGCTTTATTTTAAGAAATATAATAAAGCCAAGACCGGCGCCAAGGTGGTAGCGGAGCTGGTGGAGCGGGATCGGGCGGATCTTGCCTATCTGGAAGGGGTTTTCTTATCTCTTTGCGATTGTGAAAACAGCGCAGATGTGGATCAGATCCGCGAAGAGCTGATCCGCACCGGATTTTCCAAAAATAAGCGCAAAACCACCCATCGGGCAGCCTCTCCCAGCAAACCGCGGCGGTTTGTTTCCTCCGGCGGGTTTCCCATTCTGGTGGGGCGCAATAATATGCAAAATGATCAGCTTACCATTAAAATGAGCCGCAAAGATGATCTTTGGCTTCATACCAAAGGAATTCATAGCTCCCATGTTTTGGTGGTGAGCGGCGGCAAAGAGATCGATGACCAGACCATCTTGGAGGCCGCGGCCATCTGCGCCTATTATAGCAAGGGCAAGGAAGCCCCCAAGGTGGAAGTGGATTATTGCCCTGTCTCCCATGTAAAAAAACCGGTTGGCGCCCGCCCCGGCATGGTGGTCTATGAAGGCCATTGGTCGGTTTTGGTAGAGCCAAAATTGCCCTTAAAGCAAGAAAATTAGGCGCCTTTGGTGCCATCGATATCAAGCAAAGCATATCGACTAAAAAACTGCGCAGAAGTAAAAATGCTTCTACGCAGTTTTCTTATTGCTTATTTAAAGACTGCCCAAAATGGATGCAGGTTTCGATTTCTTCGCCCCGAAGGCGTATGTCGATACGCCGAGCGGGCGAAAAAGCGGAAGATGCGCCATTTTCGGCGGTCTTCTTTAGTTATCCAGGAAGTCCTTGAGCTTTCTGCTTCTGCTGGGATGACGCAACTTGCGGAGCGCTTTAGATTCGATCTGGCGGATCCGCTCACGGGTTACATCGAAGACCTTGCCCACCTCTTCCAAAGTGCGCTGGCGGCCATCCCGCAGGCCAAACCGCAGCTCCAGCACCTTGGCTTCTCTGGGAGTAAGGGTATCCAGCACCTCTGCAAGCTGCTCTTTGAGCATGATTTGAGAGGTGGCTTCCACAGGGGCGGGGATATCATCATCGGGAATAAAATCGCCAAGATGGCTATCCTCTTCCTCGCCGATGGGGGTTTCAAGGGATACAGGATCAAGGGCGATCTTCAGGATCTCGCGCACCTTCTCTTCAGGCTGATTGATCTCTCTTGCGATCTCTTCGCTGGTGGGATCTCTGCCAAGTTCCTGCACAAGCTGGCGGGAAACCCGCATCACCCGATTGATGGTTTCCACCATATGCACAGGGATACGAATGGTTCTTGCCTGATCGGCAATGGCGCGGGTAATGGCCTGACGGATCCACCAGGTTGCATAGGTAGAAAATTTATAGCCCTTTTCATAATCGAATTTTTCCACCGCCTTAATAAGGCCAAGGTTGCCCTCTTGGATCAGATCCAGAAAGTGCATTCCGCGGCCCACATACCGCTTGGCGATAGAAACCACCAACCGAAGGTTGGCTTCGGATAAGCGCTGCTTGGCCCGCTGACCTGCAGAGATCATCTTTTTATAGGCCTCCAGCTCTTCGGGCATAAATTCATCGGGCAGAGTTTCCCAGATGGCAAGATCCTCTTCGTTTTCGGGGGCTTCGGAGCCTTCCTTGCGCAGCTCCATCAGGTCGAGGGTGCGCTGGGCTTCCATACCTGCGATCATCTTTTTGGCAAGCTCGATCTCTTCCTCGCCGCTGAGCAGGGGCACCTTGCCGATCTCTTTCAGATAAACCTTAACGGGATCATCCACCAAGGTATGCTCGCCGGGCTCTATCTGGCCGCCTTCTTCGTCCTTCTGCTCCACCTGATCGGCGATCTGCTCGATATCCTCGATATCTTCGGCAGAATCCTCAATAATTTCAATGCCTTGCTCTTCCAAGAGATCATAAAGCTTTTCGATCTGCTCGGGATCGAGGGTTACCTCGTCCAAAACATCCATGATCTCGCGGTTGGAAAGGGAGCCTTTATTTTTGCCCATTTCCAGAAGCTCTTTGTAAAATGCCTTTTTTTCGAAATTCATCCTTTAATCTCCTTTATTTTATCCCTTATTTTGAAGCTTTTTCATAATCTCTTCGGCGGAAAGCGCCCCCAGATCCAGCTTTTTGGCGCCCTCCTCTTTAATAATGCGAATGCAATCCTCCATCTGCGCGGCCGGCTCCCCTGCCAAGATCGGCGTATTGATAAAGAAGGAGATCCTCGCCATCTCTTTATCATCAAAAGCCTTGGCAAATACCGGCATTCCGCCGCCTTGATCCGCCTTGCATTCCTCCAAGATAAACTGATAGACCTTGCGGTTAAAGCCGGTGAGGAATTCTTCCGGCTTCAGTTCCTTTTCGGCGGCCTGCCAAAGGTTTGGGTGCTTGCATAAAAGAGCGATCAGCATCTCTTCGGCCTTGGCGGCCCGAAGCTGCCCCGCTCGCTCGGGGTTCACCCGATCATAGCCGCCTTTCAGCTCCTGCTCGCCGGCCTTGATCTCTTTTCGCTTTACCGATGCCGCCCTGCGCTTTCGCGCTCGATTCACATCATCGCGAATGGCCTCCGCCGCGATTCCCAGCTCCTTGGAAAGCTTTCCGATATAGATATCCCTCTCCATGGCGCTATCAATTCCGGCCACAACGCCAACCGCCCGCCGCAGATAATCCACCTTCATGGCAGTATCGTTCAGATCGGCGCCGGCTTTAAGCTTATCCAGCTCGAATTCAATGGGCGTTTTGGAGCCCTTGATCAAAGAGCGGAACCGCTCGGCTCCATAGTTTTTAATAAATTCATCGGGATCCTTGGCCCCGCTCATCTGCAAAACCCGCACAGGGATTCCGTTTTCTTCCAGATAATTAATTGCCTTCTCGGTGGCCTTCAAGCCCGCGGAATCGTTATCGAATGCCACCACAATGGTTTTGGCATATTTTGCCAAAATTTTGGCCTGCTCTTTGGTAAAAGCGGTGCCCAAGGGGGCAACCGCGCCGGTAAAGCCCGCCTGCGAGAGGGATACAACATCGAGGTTCCCTTCGCAAAGGATCAAAAGCCCTTCCGGCTCGTTTTTGGCGATATGAAGGCCGAAAACGCAATTTCCTTTGGTATAGATCTCGGTTTCGGGGGAGTTGAGATATTTGGGCTTTCCATCCCCCAGGATGCGCCCCGAAAAGGCCACCACATTTCCCCGAAGATCAAATACGGGGAACATCACCCGATTGCGAAATTTATCATAAGGATTGCGGCTTCGCTCATTTTTAGTCAGAAGCCCTGCCTCCAGCATCTCCTCATAGCTATAGCCTGCCGCCTTCAGATGATTGCGCAGAGCATCGAAGGAATCGGGGGCAAAGCCCAGCCCGAATTTAGTGATGGCTTCTTTACCGATCCCTCGGTTTTGCAGATAGGCAAGGCCTTCCTTGCCCCCCTCGCTTATCAGGGTTTTATAATAAAAGCGGGCAGCCAATTTATGCATTTCATATTGCCGCTCCCGCCGCTTGCGGCGAAAGTTGCCTGCTTCATTCTGCTCATCGGGAAGGGGAAGCCCCGCCCGCTCGGCAAGCTGGCGCACCGCCTCTAAATAATCCAGATTATGATATTTCATGGTGAAGGTGATCACATCACCCCCCGCGCCGCAACCAAAGCAGTAGTAGGAAGCGGTTTCTTCAAACACTGTGAACGAAGGAGTCTTTTCCCCGTGGAAGGGGCAAAGCCCCACATGGCGAGTGCCATTGCGCTTCAGGCCCACATATGGGCCAATCACATCTGCAATAGGATTGCGGCCTTTGAGCTCGGCTAAAAACCTGCTATCAAATGCCATTTATAATTCCCATCCTTTCGGCAGGTAGATTTCTTTATAAATTTTGCTCACATAGATATCGCTCATGCCGGCCAAATAATCCAGCACAGCCCGCTCCCTGCCTTCCCGCTCGATCACCGCTTGGTATTCTTCGGGAATGGCCGCCGGCTCTTCCATAAAATGGCGGAACAGGCGCTGCATCAGCTTTTCGGCTTTATCCTCTTCCTCTTTGGCCTTGGAGCCGGTATAAACCCGCTCAAACATAAAGGCACGAAGAAGATCCATCGCCTCGCCCACCTCCGGATCGATCTGCACTCCGGGGCAAAGGGAAACCTGATCGCTATCCAAGCTATGATCCACAACTCCCTGCACCAAGCGATTGATGCGGTCGCCATGGCTTTGCCCTAAAACACGCGTTACCTGCTCCGGCAGATCCTCTTGGCGGATAATGCCGCCCCGCAGGGCATCGTCGATATCATGATTAATATAAGCAATGCGATCGGAAAGCCGCACCACCTGCCCTTCATAGGTTTCGGGGAGCTTGGGGCCGGTATGGCCGCCCATTCCGTCTAAAACCTCGAAGGTTAAATTCAGCCGCTCCAAAACCTTCGCCACCCGCACACTCTGCTCATTATGAGAAAAGGGAAGGCTGCTTACTGCATTCAGCGCCCGCTCCCCTGCATGGCCAAAGGGGGTATGCCCAAGATCATGCCCCAAAGCGATGGCTTCGGTCAGATCCTCATTCAGCCGCAGGGCGCGGGAAATGGTGCGGGCAATTTGGGAAACCTCTAAAGTATGGGTAAGGCGGGTGCGATAATGGTCCCCTGTGGGAGAGAGGAACACCTGCGTTTTATGCTTTAACCGCCGAAAGGCCTTGGAATGCACAATCCGATCCCGATCCCTGCTGAAGCAGGTGCGCAACGGGCAGGGCTCCACCGGAAACCGGCGCCCCTTGCTCTTTTCGGAAAGAGCGGCATAGGGAGAAAGCTGCTCACGCTCCAATTTTTCTTGTTGCTCACGAAAATTCATCTTCAATGCCCTCCTATTTATTCATTACAGAAAAACAGACAAAATACCTTTATTTTTTATAAAAAATTTTTTCTTGACCTTTTCTCTCCCCTGCTTTATACTCTAAATGATTTAAAAATGAGGTATTTTTTATGAAAATTTTTGCTCAAATTTTAAGCATCATCGCCATGACCATTGCTCTGCTTTCCTTTCAGCAGAAAACCCAGCGGCGCATTGTGCTTTTTCAATTTTGCTCCTCCTTTCTCTTTGGGGTGCATTTTCTACTGATCGCCGCCCCCACCGGCGCCCTTTTAAATTTCATGGCCGCCGCAAGAGCGCTGGTTTATTCCGCAAGGGGCAAAAAATGGGCCGACCATTGGGGCTGGCTGCTTCTTTTCTCCGCCCTGCCCTTCGGCATCTATGGCCTCTCCTTCACCTCCCTCGGCGTTGCTCCCACCCTCGGCAATTTTCTCGTGGAGCTCTTGCCCACCCTCGGAATGATCTCTACCACCATTTCCTTTCGGATGAAAAAAGCCGCCAAGGTGCGGGCTTTTTCCCTCATCAGCTCCCCTCTTTGGCTGGGCTATAATATCTTTCATTTTTCCATCGGCGGGATCCTGACCGAAAGTATCTCGCTGCTCTCTATTTTGATTGGAATTTTAAGATTAGATATAAAAAGAAGCAGGTAACCGAGGTTACCTGCTTCTTTTTGGTGATCCATCGGAGACTCGAACTCCGGCAAGGGTTGCGCGGCAACCCGCCGAAATGATGGCCGACTCGTTCGCCGCAAAAGCGGCAACCACTCGCCATTGGCCAAGGGTCCGAAGTTCGCGTTTAATTCAAGAAATTAAAAAGCAGGTAACCGAGGTTACCTGCTTCTTTTGGTGATCCATCGGAGACTCGAACTCCGGACCCTTTGATTAAAAGTCAAATGCTCTGCCAACTGAGCTAATGGATCATATTTTCTATAATGCTAACCTATTATACAAGGTGTTTTTTATTTTGTCAAGAAAAAAATTAATTATTCTTCCGTTCTTCCGTCAGAACGTTCACCAAATCTCTGTTTTTTCCTACTTTAAAACAAACGGCCATTAAAATTCAATCAGATAAATCACAAAAGAGAGTTCCCCAAAGGGGCACTCTCTTTTATTCCTCTTCTTTTATATACTCTGCGATATCCTCGAGTCTGCAATCCAGAGCCTTGCAGAGCTTATCCAACGTTTTTGTTTCCATATTCTCATTGGCTCTCAGCCTGCGAACCGTCTTGCTGTCGATTCCGCATTTTTCTCGCAACCAATAAGTTGAAATACCCTTTTGCTCCATGATCTTCCAAAGTCGGTCAAACACAATCACTCTAAACCCCTCCTTGACATTTGTTATTATGGGGGTTATAATCCCAAATATTAAGGGGATATAATCCCCATGCCAAGGAGTGATACTATGAAAGCCTGCACCTTCTTCGGCCATAGAAATACCCCTGAAAATGCAGAGGTGCCGCTGCGAAAGGCTTTGATTCAATTGATTGAGCGCGAAAATGTTTCCCTTTTTTATGTGGGCAATCATGGTAATTTTGATCGAATGGTTCGAAAAGTGCTTATGGATTTAAAGCAAATCTATCCCCATATTACCTATCATATTGTTCTTGCCTACTTTCCACGCTCTGCCCAAGAAGACTACACTGATACGATCTATCCGGATGGATTAGAGTTGACCCCGCCAAAATATGCTATTGACAAGCGCAATCGATGGATGTTGGAGCGAAGCAACTATGTGGTTTCTTATGTAGTCCATACCTTTGGTGGCGCAGGGAAATTCAAGGAGCTTGCCGAGAAAAAGGGAAAGTATGTAATCAATCTGCCCGCACTCCAATCTTAAAATTTTTCATGAATTCCGTTCATCCTCTCTTTCACCCTCCCCTTCCCCCTTGCTTTTTTTCGCTTCGTCTGCTACACTTTTAAATAAGAGTTTCCCCGATTCAAAATCTTCGAAAGGAGCTCCCTCCTATGAAAAAACGTTTTTTCTCTCTTTTCCTCTGCGCACTTTTGATCCTTTCCTCCTTTTCCGGCGTTGCGGCAAAGGCGGCAGAACCAATTTTAGGAGATTTGAACCGAGATCAGCAGATCTCTGTTGCTGACCTTGTTTTGGGTCTTCGCATCCTTTCCCATTCCTATGCCTATCCCCATGCCGATCTTGAAGCCGCCGATCTCGATGGAGATCACCTGATCACCACCGCCGATGCAGTCTTGATCGCCCGCGGCATTTTAAATCCCGATTCCTTGGGGGATCCTCCTCAAAAGGAGGATCTTGGGGATAAAAAGCGGCTTTGGGCTTCTGCTATCCTTGAAGAAAAAGAAGAAAGCCGCCCTGCCTACGCGGTGAAATGGGAATACCATAGTGAGAGCGGCGATTATTACCTCTGCCTGCCCACCGAAGGGGAGCTTTCTGCCCTGCAGATCTGGTGGGACGGTGCCAAATACGGTACAATCAACAGAAGGATTACCAAAAACGGAGAAAAGGTTACCTTCTTGAAAGAAGACACCTATACCATTGGGATTGCAGGCGAGGAATTTACCCTCCATATCTTGAAATCAGCCCATATCGGCTCGATGTATGTTACTACCGAATCGGGCAATATGCAATATATTCATCAAAAGAAAGGCAATAAAGAAAGCGGCACCATGCGCTTGGTAGATGCCGCAGGCAATGAGCTTTATAACGGCGCTCTGAAAGAGATCAAGGGGCGCGGAAATGCCACTTGGGATAAACCCAAAAAGCCCTACCAGATCAAATTGGAAGAAAAGGCCGAGCTGGTTGAGGGCGCAGGCAAGGCGGGCACCTGGCTGCTCCTTGCCAATTATTGCGAGAAGACCATGGTCCATAATGCGGTTGCCTTTGGTCTTGCCTATGATGCAGGGCTGACCGAAACCTCCCGCTTTTCCTATCTCGATCTTTATTGCAACGGAAAATATATGGGCACCTATATCGTTTGCGAGAAGGTGCAGATCGGGGAAAACCGCATTGAGATCAATGATCTTGAAAAGGCCACCGAAAAGGTCAACAGCGAAGATTTAGATTCTTACCCCGCCTTCGGAACCAAAAAAGCGGTAGCCGGCACCTGCAAGGGATATGAAATTCCCAATAACCCTGCCGACATCACCGGCGGCTATCTTCTGGAGCTTGATTTTGATGATCGCTATGCGGCGGAAGCCAGCGGATTTGTTACCACCCGAGGGGTGGCGGTAGTCATTAAAGAGCCGGAATATGCCAGCCGCGAGCAAGTTGCCTATATCTCCAATTTCTTCCAGGAATTTGAGGATGCCCTCCATACTGCCGACGGGATAAATCCCACTACCGGCAAGCGCTTCGATGAATATTTCGATCTGGAATCCTTAGCAAAGAAATATCTTTTGGAAGAATACGTTAAAAATAACGATGCCGATGGCTCCAGCCAATTCTATTATAAGCCTGCCGACAGCCAATCAACCGTTGGCTTCTGCGGACCGGTTTGGGATTATGATAACGGTTTTGATGAAATGATCCATTGCGCTAATAAGAACGGGCTTTTCGCCACCACCATCCGAAAAAAGGTTTATCATTATCTGATGAAGCACGATTTCTTTGTAGAAAAAGTGAAGGAGGTTTGGGTGAATGATTATCTCCCCTCCATCGCCGTTTGCCTCGGGGAGGAGGAAGGGAAGGGGATCTCAAGATCCATCGACGAATATTACGAGATGCTTACCCCTTCCGCCAATATGAACTATCTCTTTTGGGGAGAGATTGATCAACCGATCAATAACCAGCACGTTCTTACCGGCAAAACCTATCAAGAGCATTTTAATTATCTGCGAACCTATCTTCGCAATCGCCGGGCAGAGCTGAACACAATCTGGAAAATTAAAAACGCCTCTTGAATCTTTGATTTGGTCTGTTTTCCTTTGAAAACAGACCTTTTCTTTCTGTATGTTTCATGATATACTGAAAGCAAAAGGAGGAGCAAGAGATGAGAATTTTAAATTTCGGTTCCTGCAATATCGACTATGTTTACAACCTGCCCCATATGGTACGCCCGGGGGAGACCCTCTCGGCGGAGCAGATGGAGCTCTTTCCCGGCGGAAAGGGGCTCAACCAATCCATTGCCGCCGCAAGAGCGGGGGCAAATATCTCCCATGCAGGCCTGATCGGCGAAGATGGCGGCTTTCTGAAAGAGCTTTTGCAAGAGAGCGGCGCCGATACCTCTTTGATGGAATCTGTGCCCATAAAAAACGGCCACGCCATCATTCAGGTTGACCCCGCGGGGGAAAACAGCATCTTTATCTTCAAAGGTTCCAACGGGGCGATCACCGAGCGCTATATCGATCGGGTTTTATCCCATTTTGCAAAGGGGGATCTGCTTCTTTTGCAAAATGAGATCAATCTTCTTGATCGGATCATTGAAAAAGCTGCCGAAAAAGGGCTGCAGATCGCCCTCAACCCCTCCCCTTTTCATGAAAACCTTAAAAAAATCGATCTGAACAAGATCACCTATCTGATCCTCAATAAGGTAGAGGCGGCAGCCTTTTCGGAAGAAGAGGATTCCCTTGCCGATCTTTTGGCTCGCTTTCCCGCCCTCAAGATCATCCAGACCCTCGGAAAGAGCGGATCTGTTTATCGGGATCGGGAACAGGAATTTTTCTGCCCCGCCTTTCAGGTCAAGGCGGTAGACACCACTGCCGCCGGCGACACCTTTACCGGCTACTTTTTCTCGCTGATCGCCAAAGGCGCGGCCATCCCCGAGGCTTTGAGAAAAGCCTCCGCCGCCTCGGCTCTTTCGGTTTCCAAAATGGGGGCCGCCCCCTCCATTCCGAAAATCGAGGAGGTGGAGGAAGCCCTTCCCGCATTGAGCCCATATAACGATGCAAAGCAGGAGCGGCTTCGCACCGCCATCCTTCAATATTTGGAGGCCCACCTGAAGGATGCCTCCCTTGAAGGGCTTGCAGGGGAGCTGGGCTATTCCAAGGGCTACATCGGAAATCTCATAAAGGAGACCGCAGGAAAAAACCTCTCCGCCCTGCTGCAGGAGATGCGCTGCGAGCGCGCAGCGGCCCTGCTTGCGGAGACCGAGCTGCCTATTGCCGAGATCATTCGGCAATGCGGCTATGAAAACGAAAGCTTCTTTCGCAAAAAATTCACTGCCCGCTTTGGGCTTACCCCCCTTCAATATCGAAAAAGGAGAATAACACCATGACCGAGCAGCAATATTATCAGAACTTGACTCCGCCCAAGGGGCCCGTTGATTGCATTCTGGATACCGATGCCTATAATGAGATCGATGATCAGTTTGCCATTGCCTATCTGGTGCGCTCCGCATCGGAAAATCTGCGCATTAAAGCCTTTTATGCAGCGCCCTTCCATAATCGGCTCTCCAATAGCCCTGCCGACGGCATGGAAAAATCCTATCAGGAATTAAAGCGAATTCTTTCCCTTTGCGGCGCCGATTATCCCATCTATCGGGGAAGCGAAAATTATCTTCCCGACGAAAAAACACCTGTCATCTCCGATGCGGCAAAGGATCTTGCCAAAAGAGCCTTGGATTATTCTGCCGAGCATCCCCTTTATATCATCGCCATCGGCGCCATCACCAATATTGCCTCTGCGCTGCTTTTGGAGCCGAAGATGCGGGAAAATTGCGTTGTGGTATGGCTTGGGGGCCATGCTTGGCATTATCATGACACCAATGAATTCAATATGAAGCAGGATATTGCCGCCGCAAGAGTGGTGATGGGAAGCGGGATTCCCTTTATTCAACTGCCTTGCATGGGCGTTGTTGATCTCTTTAGCATCTCAAAGCCTGAGGCAGAGCAATATCTCCTTGGAAAAAATCCCTTGGCCACCTATATCGGGGAGCGGATCATCAAGGAATATCTCCAAGTACCTTTTAAGCTAAAGGTGCTTTGGGATGTAACCGCGGTGGCATGGCTTCTGAACGATGAGGATCGATTTATGCTTTATCGCACCCTGCCTGCCCATCTTCCGGCCTATGATCATCATTATGAAGAGACGCCCTCTCCTTATCCTATCAGCCTCGTCTACCATATCAAGCGCCAAGAACTGATGGAAGATCTCTTGGAAAAGATAACAAAATAAAAAAAGGGCTTTAAAAATAGTCCGAACCGCAAAGGGCAGGAAATTACAAGGCCTTTTTACAAAGAAACTGAAGAAAACCAAGAATAATGATAGAAAATATCGAATTTTCGATATTTTCTCCCATTTGAATGCCCTTTGCTACCTTCAAACCGAGCCACTCGGCGTATCACATACGCCGTCGGGTATCCCGCGACCTATGGTCGCGGCTCGGTTTTAAGGTTTCAAACAATTTTTCCGACCCCCAAAAAAGGGGCTGTAAA
>JAZPYP010000060.1:0-19859 GCA_045544255.1 Eubacteriales bacterium
ATGTCTGCTTATATCGTTAAGTGTACAGGCTTTGAGGAGGATGAAAACGGCAACGTCACCGTCATCCACTGTGAGGCTGACCTTGAGACGGGCTGCGGTATGCCGACTGACGGACGTAAGGTTAAGGGTACCATCCATTGGGTAAACGCAAACGACTGTGCCGACGCTACAGTCATTAAATACGATAAGCTTTTCACAGAGGAAAATCTTGTAAGTATGCCCGAGGATAAGACCTACGGTGACTATCTCAATAAGGATTCCGTTATCCGCTTTGAAAACGCAAAGGTAGAAAAGGCGCTTGCAGAGGCTGAGCCTTCTGATAAGTTCCAGTTTGTAAGGACGGGCTACTTCTGCCGTGATACAAAGCATACAGACTCGCTTGTGTTCAACTCTATCGTAGAGCTTCGCGACAGTAAAGGTAAATAATAAAAATGGGATGCATTGCGAGACTTCTCATAAGGAAGTCTCGCAGTTTTATTCGCCAAAGGCGAGTGATATTGCTTCGCAGTGATATTCGGCTAATGCCGAGTGATATTGTCCTACGGACAGTTTTTAGGGCGAATAAAATATCACTACGACCGGAGGGAGTAATATCACTTTCTTTTTGAAATGTCTCGCCATAGGCGGGGAATTTTCAAAAGAAAATATCACTCTTTGCATAGCAAAGAATATCACTTATCTTTCTTGTTTGTTGTTAAAAGGGTTTGGGTATCACCCAAAAAGCAGCGTTTGTGCTTACAAATGCGATGCTGGTTCTATCTAATAAACATATAAAAAACCTCGATGAATTTCATCGAGGTTTTAATCATCCTTATGACAAGTAGCCCTTAGCGATCCTTTATTATTTTCCACGCATCTGTTAAACGATCAAGGCTCCATGCAGCATTTGCAGGGGAAGTTGAGGGTAAAAGAAATGCTTCTATTTTAACTTTAGGAAAAATAAACTGATCATAAAGCTTCTTCGCAGCTTGACCATTGGTAAATATCTTTTTGATTTTTCCTTTCTCTAAAATAATCGAAATATCATTGGCAGCGGCATTTTTAATAGAACTATCCGCGCTTCCTTGAATTTCACAGGAGGCAATAACATCCCATAATGCGATGTTATTTTGCATTAAAAACGCTTTTTTCTCCTCAATCGAGTTCGGCGTTTGCTGATCTAAAACCCCGCTTAAAACCTTCCAAAAGCGGTTTTGCGGATGGCCATAAAAAAAGAGCTGCTCCCGCGATTTCACCGACGGAAAGCTGCCGAGAATCAGGATTTCGCTATTCTCATCAAAAAGCGGCGGAAATGGATGACTAATCATTTTGACCTCCATATTTTTCAACAAAAAAGCCCACATTCTGATGAATGCGGGCTAACTTGTTTGAGACTATCAAGTGCAGCTCAAAAGATTAATATTTGCGCTTTCTGGCTGCCTCAGACTTTTTCTTTCTCTTAACGCTGGGCTTCTCGTAGTGCTCTCTCTTTCTGATTTCGGAGAGAACGCCGGATTTAGCACACTGTCTTTTGAATCTTCTCAAAGCACTGTCTAAGGATTCATTTTCCTTAATGCGGATTTCTGCCATTTGGTCTTCCCTCCCTCCGCTTAAACGACAATCCTGCTTTTACACAGGTACGAAGGTTATTATACAAAACTCCGCAACAAATGTCAAGGGTTTTTTAGCCTAATTCTACATTTATTTTTTCGCCGGAAACGAAACAACGAACCCGACTCACTTCCTGATCATAGCGGTCAATCATTTCCTGCGCGATCTTATCCTCAAGTTCCCGCTGAATTGCCCGCTTCAAAGATCGAGCACCAAATTTTCGGTCGTAGCCATGATCGGCAAGATAATCCAACACCCCATCTTCAACTATAAGATCAATAGAGCGCAGATCAAGCGCTTTTTTCAAATCACCAACCATGATATCAGCAATAGCGCGAATAGTGGATCTCTCCAAGGAGTGGAAAGTAATAATCTCATCCACCCGATTGATAAATTCAGGGCGCAAAAACTTCAGCAAAGCGCGGGTTGCGCGATCCTTTTCCAGTTCGCTTTCGCTTCTGTTAAAGCCGGTAGCATTTGAGGTATCTGCAGTTGCATTCGTTGTCATAACAATGATCGTATTTTCAAAATTAACCACCCGCCCTTGGGCATCGGTAAGCTTCCCATCATCGAGCATTTGAAGCATAATATTAAGAACATCAGGATGCGCCTTTTCAATTTCATCAAAAAGAATCACACTATAGGGCTTTCTGCGCACCTTTTCGGTTAGTTGCCCTGCATCATCATAGCCAACATAGCCCGGAGGCGCACCAATCAGTTTTGAAACCGAATGCTTTTCCATATATTCGCTCATGTCTACGCGAATCAATGCTTCAACGCTATCAAAAAGAGCAATAGAGAGTTGGCGAACCAGTTCAGTTTTTCCAACTCCTGTTGGGCCGGTAAAGATAAAGGAGGCAGGGCTATGGGAAACAGAAACTCCGACTCGGCGGCGCTTAATGGCTCTGACAACGCTTTCAATTGCTTCATCTTGGCCAACAATTCTGCCCTTTAAAGTAGCGCCAAGGTGATTGAGTTTTTCAAATTCCTGCTGCTTGATTTTTGCGGCGGGGATCCCTGTCCAAAGCTCTAAAACATAAGCAATATGATCGAAAGTTAAAACCGGATCCTCAACAGAAACAAGTTCAGGCAGGGTTGCTTCCAATCTGCATTTTTCGCTATTCAGCTCGGCAATTTCCTGATAATATGCATCATCTTTGTTTTCCTCGTCCGCCAAAACATTCAGGCGAGCGCCTATATCAGTGAGCTTTCGCTGCGTACGAATTAAATCGTTTTGCGCCTTATTTTCAAGAGAAGCACCGCTGCAGGCTTCATCTAAAAGATCAATCGCTTTATCGGGCAAGAACCGATCTGTAATATAGCGCTCCGAAAGCTGCGCCGCCTGAACAAGCAGATGATCCGGAATAGTAACATGGTGATAACCGCTATATTTTTCGCGAATACCTTTTAGGATCTCGATGGTATCTTCCAAAGACGGCTCTTCCACCATCACCGGTTGAAAGCGGCGCTCAAGAGCGGCATCTTTTTCAATATATTTGCGATATTCGGTTAGAGTGGTAGCGCCAATTACCTGAATCTCGCCGCGAGAAAGCGCGGGCTTTAAGATATTCGCCGCATTCATTGTCCCCTCACTATCACCGGCGCCAACAAGATTATGAATCTCATCGATCACCAAAATAATATTGCCAAGGGCAACCACTTCCGCAATCAGATTTTTAATTCTGCTCTCAAACTGGCCGCGGAATTGAGTGCCGGCCACAAGAGCGGTAAGATCCAAAAGATAAACCTCTTTCCCCTGCAATTTTGCCGGAACATCTTCATTGGCAATCCGCGTTGCAAGCTCCTCTGCAATCGCAGTTTTACCAACACCCGGCTCGCCGATCAGGCATGGATTATTTTTGGTGCGGCGATTGAGAATACGAATGAGGCGCTCAAGCTCCATTTGGCGGCCGATTACAGGATCCAATTCGCCTTTTCTTGCTTTTGCGGTTAGGTTCACTCCGTATTGATCCAGCATCTTGCGCTTTTTATCTTTTTTCTTCTCTTTTTTATCAGCAGAGGCGGGCGCGGAACCGTTTTGTTGCTCTTCCCCTTTTCCGAATAATTTGCTAAAAAAGGGCGGCATAGAGGGCGCAATAGGCGAATCAAGGCCATCATCGCTGAGGCCGAGCTGCTCGCTCATATTATCAAATTCATCGGCAAACTGCTCCAGATCTTCATCGGTCATCCCCATTCCTTTAATCATTTCATTAACTTGAGGAATCCCCATATCCTTCGCGCAACGCAAACAGTAGCCCTCATTAACCGGCTTATTATTTTCCATCCGGCTTACAAAGACCACCGCTGTTCTTTTTTTACATTTTACACAAAGCATGAAATAAGCTCCTTTAATATTCGAATGAGGACCTCCTCATTCCGGAAAATTCTTTATTTAAAAAGGTCTAAAATAGGATTATAATCGTTGATCAATTTAATCAAATAGGTGTTATTCAACTGCTCACTATCAACCAAAATATTACCGGCGGCCAGACCATAGATTGCAGCAGAAACAATTAATGCCATCACTGCACCGCGCACAATCCCAAATAAAACGCCACCCACTTTATTAACACTCTTCCCAAGAGGAAGAACCTTAAATACTGCATCTAAAAGGCGGGTTACAATATAAAGTAAAGCCAAGAAGACAGCAATTAAAACAATTAACGTAACTGTTTTGCTGATTGCCGCGCTGACAGGAGCCGCAATTGATTCAATCAAGCGCTCCTTTGCCGACATTGAATTCTGATCGCTTTTTTCAGCGGTGGCAATCAATTCGTTGATATCAACATTAATATTCTCAAGAAAGTTCTGCAGCGGTTCGGGCATCTCGCGAAGGGTAACAACCACATCTACCTTGGAAAGCGCCTCATCATAATCGCCATCTAAAGCGCTTCCGTTTACAGCTGTAAGCACGGTATCACGAACTACCGGACCGATGAAACGAGCATCAACCCAAGCGGCAACCGGCTTGCAGAAGCTAAACGCCAAAGCAACGGCCGCCACAAATCCAACTAAAGAAAATAATGTACGAACCAAGCCCTTTTTATAAGCAAAAAAGATAGATAATCCTACAATAACAAGAATTAATAAATCAAGAATAATCGAAATAATCATAAAATTCTCCTTTATCAGTTAATCCCATTATACACACAATCGGTTTCACTTACTACAACCACCGCATTTTTTTCCATGAAAAATATTTCCTCTGCAGTTTCAGTCGCCGAATCCCAAAGTTGCTTTCCGTTTCGATTATAAACCGAGCATTTCATATTCCCAAGAACTGCAACTCTGCCATCACAATAATCAACATCAATACCATAATGGTTTAAAGGAATTGTTTCCTTTACCTTTCCTTTTTCATTGCAAACAATTACTTTCCCATCACCGTTTTCTGTTGCAGAAACCACAAAAACATTGCGCGAAGCTTCTTCCATGGAATAGCATTGCAACACCTGATTTTCAAAGGAATAACGCCCGATTTCTTTTCCTTTACCATTCATAGCGACCATTCCCCAAGAGAATAATCCGCAGATGGTGCCATTCCCCTTAACTGTTAGGCGCACGCACGGGGTTTGCCCAAAGCCAACGCTCCATTGAACCTCTTCTTTATTGAGGCGGAAGCATTGAATTTCTGCAGTGATTTCGCTTTGAGAAGTATTCATTGCAGAAACAATGACAGATTTATTATCAGCCGAAATTGCCGCATCTAAAATATAGCGGTTAAGGCTACGATAGCGATAAATTTCTTTAAAAGAGGAATCGAAAACATAGACCTTTGCCAAAAAACCATCGCCCTCTGTTACAACCACTAAATAGCCATCCTCATTCATTCTGGCAGTAACGATATTATCTTCCATATTCTTTTCAAATAATACAGAAAATGAATCGGCAACCATCAGACCGGTGCCATCGGAATCATAAACCAAAACATAGCGGTTATTGGCCGAAATACAAGGCGCGCGATAACCAAGAGTTGTATTTTGAAATTCAGTTCCGTTTTTATCGGTAATAATGAGTTTTTCAACGCTGGCATGAGCAAAACCATCTTTATAAACAACTGTCTCGCCGGTGCCCAGTTGCAGATGGCCGCTTTCAATCGCGCCGGAAGATACGCCCAAATTGATTTTTGCCATCAAACGGCGAAAATTATCTCCGTTGATTTGATCGCGATTGGCAAAAAGCATTATCAACGCAACCATAACCATGATTAAAAGCAAAAGATAACGAACATATTTAATGGTACTTTTCGAACGGGGCGAAGATTTTTCTTGCCCTTCTCGCTCTTCATCATAGAATTCATCTTCTTTGCGACGCATGTTCTTCCACCTCTTTTCGATCATAAAAAACTTTATTTAAATATAAGCCATAGGCCGGCATTGTTTTTCCGCACCGCTCCCGATCCAAGGAATCAATAATGCTTGGAAGGTCATCGGCGGAAATTTTGCCAAGAGCAATAAAAAGAAGCGTTCCTGCCATAATGCGGACCATATTATAGAGAAAACCATCTCCGGCCACGCAAAATACAACTTCTTCCCCTATCCGCTCAACCTTTGCATAGTAAATTGTACGCACTGTATCTTCGATTTTTGATCCTACCGACATAAATGCAGCAAAATCATGGGTACCTTCAAAAGCAGAGGCCGCTCTATTCATCAAATCGGCATCCAAAATCTGCTTTTCATGGTAGGCAAGGCCTTCTTTAAAGGGATCATGGGCATACCCATCATAAATTCGATAAACATATTCCTTCCCAACAGCATGATAACGCGGATGAAAATCTTTATCCACTTCCAAGCATTGGCGCACACTGATGCTATGCGGCAATGCAGAATTCAGCGCAGGAAGAATGCGCTTAAGCTCCATCTCCTTCGGCGGATCATAGCAAAGGCAATATTCCATTGCATGAACACCGCTATCGGTGCGGCTGCAGCCGGTAACATCCGGTCGGATCCCATAGATTTTTTCAAGGGCATCCTGCATCGCTTCCTGCACAGATAAGCCATTCTTTTGCACCTGCCATCCAACAAACGAAGCACCATTATATCGAATTTTAAGAAGAATACGGTTTCCCATCAAAAAATCCTCAACAAAATAATTCCACCTATTGCCAAAAGCATTGCAAACAATGCAATTCCATCGCGCCAGCCAAAGGAATAAATCTTATAGCGAGTGCGGCCTTTGCCGCCATGATAGCATCGGCATTCCATGGCATCCGCCAACTCTTCTGCTCTGCGAAAGGCAGAAACCAAAAGAGGAATTAAAATCGGAATCAAGGCCTTCGCTCTACGAATAATGTTGCCGGTTTCAAAATCGGCACCTCTGGCCTTCTGCGCATTGATAATCTTATCGGTTTCATCAATAAGAGTTGGAATAAAGCGCAGCGCAATCGTCATCATCATTGCAAGCTCATGAACCGGAAAACGGAAGATACGCAAAGGCCGAATCAACCGCTCCAAAGCATCGGTAAGCATAACAGGGCTGGTGGTATAGGTTAAATATGAAGTACCAAGAATCAGCAAAACGATTCTGATAATCATAAAGAGCGCGTTGCGCACCCCATCGGTTTTAATCCAAGAAAGCCATGCAATTTCAGGAAAAATCGGTTCCCCGCCACCATAAATGATATTGAAAAAAGCGGTAAAAATAATAATAAAGACAAGCGGTTTTAATCCCTTAAAAACAACCCTCAAGGAAATTCCCGAAAAAGCAGCAACGCATCCAATCAATGCCGCTGCAATAAGAAATCCCCAAAAATCCGGAACCAAAAACAAAGCAACAACATATAAAACTGTTAAAATCAGCTTCATTCTCGGATCTAATGAATGAATAAAGGATTTTCCCGGAAAATATTGGCCCAAAGTGATATCCTTAAGCATTGCTCTCCCCTCCCTTCTTTAAAAGGCGGGTAATTTCAGCCTTTCCTTGCTCAATGGTATAAACATTGCGAGAGATAGGATAGCCCTTTTCTTGCAATGCAAAAAATACGCGTGTAATCCGCGGCACATCCAACCCCATCTTCACAAGCTCATCTGCTCGCTCAAATACTGCGGGAACGGAATCATGCATAGCGCACCGCCCGCGATTCATCACAAGAATAGAATCTGCATTCCTGCTAACATCTTCCATGGAATGAGACACCAGCAAAACAGTGCTTCCGGTTTCTTTATGGTATTCGCGAATGCGCCCCAAAATTTCATCTCTGCCCATTGGATCAAGGCCTGCAGCAGGTTCATCTAAAATCAAAACTTTAGGTTCAAGGGCCATCACTCCTGCAATGGCAACGCGGCGCTTTTGACCGCCGGAAAGATCGAAAGGAGATTTTTGCAAAATATCTTTCGGCATGCCAACAAAAGCAAGGGCTTTTTCAACCCTGCGCTCAATCTCCTCTTCGGAAAGCCCCATATTTTTGGGCCCAAAGGCAATATCTTTGTAAACCGTTTCCTCAAAAAGTTGGTATTCAGGATATTGGAAAACCAAACCAACATCGAAACGGGTTTTGATACGCTCGGCTTTATCGGAAGACCAAAGATCTTTGCCATCGATAAATATTTTTCCGTGAGTAGGTTTTAGAATCGCATTAAAATGAGCAATCAGGGTGCTTTTTCCGGAGCCGGTATGGCCGATAACACCAACATATTCACCCTTTTTGATATGAAGATTTATATCTTCAATGGCAGTAGTTTCAAAAGGAGTGCCAACGCTATATAAATGAGAAAGATGCTCGGTTTTAATCATTTTGAACACCTCCAAGCAATTTCTCAACCTCGGCAACGCACTCCTCAACACTTAATACGGCGATAGGAACTTTAATATCATCCTGCCGAAGAGCAAACATCAGCTCTGCTGTTTGAGGAACATCTAAAGAAAGGCTATGCAAAAGCCCAACATTTTGAAAAACTTCGCGCGGAGTGCCATCCAAGATCATCTCGCCACCGGCCATAACAACAACGCGATCTGCTTGAACCGCTTCGTCCATATAGTGAGTGATCAAAACTACTGTTATGCCCTCTTCTTTATTAAGGCGCAAAATCGTTTCCATTACCTCTTTGCGGCCTCTGGGATCCAGCATTGCGGTTGGTTCATCCAAAACAATGCATTTAGGGCGCATGGCCAAAATGCCTGCAATGGCAACCCTTTGCTTTTGCCCGCCGGAAAGCATATGAGGCGCTCTATGGCGATATTCAAGAAGACCGGTCAGCTCCAACGCTTCATCAACTCTGCTCACCATTTCCTGATAAGGCACGCCAAGATTTTCCAATGCAAAAGCAACATCTTCATCCACAACGGTTGAGATGATCTGATTATCAGGATTTTGAAAAACCATACCTACATTTTTGCGAATTTCTAAAAGATTTTCATCGCAAGAGGCATCCAACCCCATCACTTCAACCTTGCCCGATTTGGCCTTCAAAATCCCATTAAAATGCTTTGCCAAGGTGCTTTTACCGCAGCCATTATGGCCTAAAATGGCAATAAATTGCCCCTCTTCAATTTCAAGATCAATATCCCGAAGGGCATCAGAGGCCTCTTTCCCCTCTTCAACCGGATAGGAAAAACTCAAATTTGATACTTTAATGATGCTCGACATTTAATCCTCCGCATACCATCTTGCCACAGATCCGGATGGAAAGGCCTTCCCATCCGCAGTACGAAAGCCGATCTCGCCGCTTTCAAACTTTCCGCCCAAACCTTTTGGTAAAGTAAGCCGCAAAAGATATTCCATTACCGACGCAGAAAGGCCGGTGGAATAGGAATTCAAAACAAAGAAGATCGGATCGGGAGAAAGGATTTTCATCACTTGAGTCATAAAAGGATAAAGCTTTTCTTCAAGCTGCCAAACCTCGCCACCGGGGCCTCTGCCATAAGAGGGCGGATCCATAACAATACCATCATAGGTATTCCCGCGGCGAATTTCCCGCTCCACAAATTTCATGCAATCATCTACCAAATAACGCACCGGACAATCTCTGACGCCGGATAATACTGCATTTTCTTTTGCCCATTGAACCATGCCCTTTGATGCATCAACATGAGCAACCGAAGCACCGGCCTTTGCGCAGGCCATTGTTGCCCCACCGGTATAGGCAAAAAGATTAAGAACTTTAACAGGGCGCCCTGCTTTTTCGATCTTATCGCGCATAAAATCCCAATTCACTGCTTGCTCGGGAAAAATACCGGTATGCTTAAAATTCATGGGTTTAATTTGAAATGTAAGATCCTTATAATGAATCTTCCAGCTTTCAGGCAAAGAGCGAATCTCCCATTTTCCGCCACCGCTATTGGAGCGATGATAGATTGCATTAGGCGATTTCCATTCCTTTCGCTTCATTCCGCTTTCCCAAATTGCTTGAGGATCGGGGCGGATCAAGATTTTATCGCCCCAACGCTCCAAGCGATTCCCGCCGGAAGTATCCAATAATTCATAATCTTTCCATTGATCTGCAATCCACATTACTTAATATCCTCAAATTTAATTTGATTATCGCTACCATTTTGGTTCTTTAACCCAAGATGCTGATAAGCCGCAGGGGTAACCATTCTTCCCCGCGGAGTGCGAGAAAGAAAACCGATCTGCAAAAGATAGGGTTCATAAACATCCTCAAGGGTAATCGCCTCTTCTCCAATGGTAGCCGCCAAAGTTTCAAGGCCAACAGGCCCACCGCCGAAATTAGTTATAATACTTGCCAGCATTCTTCGGTCGATCGCATCAAGGCCCAAATGGTCCACTTCCAACGCTGCCAAAGCCATATCGGCGATTTCCTTGGTAATCGTTCCGTTTCCTCGAACCTCTGCAAAATCGCGAACCCGCTTCAGCATGCGATTAACAATGCGCGGAGTACCGCGAGAACGCTTGGCAATCTCCATCGCTCCATCGGGATCCACGGGAATTCCCAAAATATCCGAAGACCGCAATACAATATCGCGAAGCTCTTCCGGTTTATAGAGCTCCAGCCGCATCAAAACACCGAAACGATCCCGCAAAGGAGAAGAAATCTGACCTGCGCGAGTGGTAGCACCGATTAAGGTGAAGCGCGGAAGATCCAAGCGAATGCTGCGAGCAGAAGGACCTTTGCCAATAATGATATCCACTGCATAGTCTTCCATGGCGGGATAAAGGACCTCTTCTACCGCTCTGGAAAGCCGATGAATTTCATCAATAAAAAGCACATCGCCGGGCTGAAGATTTGTTATCAAGGAGGCAAGATCACCGGGCTTTTCAATAGCGGGGCCGGATGTGATCCGAAGGTTTACCCCCATTTCGTTGGCGATGATCCCTGCAAGAGTTGTCTTCCCAAGGCCCGGAGGACCATATAGCAAGCAATGGTCCAGGCTCTCGCCACGCCCCTTTGCTGCCTCAATAAATACCTTTAGATTTTCCTTGGCCTTTGCCTGACCAATATATTCATCCATTTTTCGGGGGCGAAGGGAATCTTCGATTTCCCCATCCTCTGCACCCTGAAAAGTGGTTGAAACAATTCTATTTTCAAAATCGCTCTCAATCATAAGCTAAATCCTTTCAATGCTTGCGTTATTGCCTGCTCCACCGAGAGGCTTTCAAGATCCAAGCCGGCAATAGCATGCTTGGCTTCCGGTTGAGTAAACCCAAGGGCCATCAGCGCCTCAATAATCTCCAAACTCTTGGATGCAGTTCCTTGAGCAGGAACCGATGCTGCGGTATTGACCTGCAAAGGAGTCATGCCTTTAAATTTATCCTTTAATTCCAAAACCAATCGCTCAGCAGCTTTCGGGCCAACGCCTTTGGCGCGCGTGATATTCGCTTTATCACCCATAATAACGCTTGCCGCCAACTCATCAGGAGGAAGCTCGGAAAGAATGGCAAGGGCGCCTTTGGGGCCAATTCCGGAAACACCGGTGATCATTCTGAAGCAATCCCGCTCTTCCCGATTAGGAAAGCCATAAAGATCCATTCCGTCTTCTTTAACATTCATGTGGACATAAAGAAATACATTTTCACCCACTGCCGGAAGGCTATCAAATCCAATTTTGGAAAGCTGAACAGCAAATCCAACTCCCCCGCATTCCAAAACAATGCTATCACTATATTTTTCTAAAATAGTACCATTCAAAGAAGCAATCATAATTTTAACCCCAATAAATTTGATTTTGAACTATGCGCATGGCAGATTGCAAGCGCTAACGCATCGGCAGCATCATCAGGCCGCGGAATGCGCTCCAGATGCAAAAGTTGACGAGTCATTTCCATTACCTGATGCTTTTCGGCGCGACCATAGCCAACAACGCTTTGCTTCACCTGCAGCGGTGTATACTCAAAGGAAGGAACACCCTTTAGCTTGGCCGCAAGAAGGATCACTCCCCGCGCATGCCCCACTTGAATTCCTGTTGTAATATTCGTATTAAAAAAGAGTTCCTCTACCGACATGCAATCCGGTTTGAATCGCTCGCAAAGTTCGGTAATTCCTTCAAATATCATCTGAAGCCGCGAAGGGAAATCTGCTCCCGCAGGAGTGGTAACCGCGCCATAATCCATAACGCGAAATCTCCCCTGATGATATTCAAGAACTCCGTATCCAACAGTTGCATAACCGGGATCGATTCCCAAAATAACCATACTTCCTCATTCTCCATATAATTATTCAGTTTATTATAACATAATAAATAATATAAATAAAGGGATTTTCAATAAAATTCTTTAAATTTTCAATCCGGTATGTTAAAATGAAGTCATGAAATACCAAAACATTGTTAAAGGGCGATTCATCGCGCGCCCCAATCGATTTATTGCGATGGTTGAAATCGATGGCAAGCCAACGGTTTGCCATGTAAAAAACACAGGGCGATGCAAAGAACTTCTGCAAGAGGGAGCAGAAGTTTGGGTTGAAAAAAGCGATAACCCAAACAGAAAAACAGCATATGACCTGATCTGCGTAAAAAAGGGGCCGCAAATCATTAATATGGATAGCCAAGCGCCCAATAAAATTGCTGAAGAATGGCTCCCCAATAGCGGGCTATTCTCCCCCGCTCTTAAGCTTCGCCGCGAGGTTAAAAACGGCGATAGCCGATTCGACATTTTGGCTGAAGACCAAGGGATTAAAACTTGGATCGAGGTTAAAGGCGTAACTTTAGAAGAAGATGGCATTGCGCGCTTTCCCGATGCACCAACAGAGCGCGGAGTAAAGCATATCAGGCACCTTTGCAAACTTATTGAGGGCGGTGAAAACGCAATGATTCTTTTCGTTGTTCAAATGAAAGGCATCAAGCATCTTGAGCCAAACTACCGCACTCACCCTGCATTCGGTGAAGCCTTGAAAAAAGCGCAAAAAATGGGCGTTAAAATCCTTGCGGTTGATTGCAAGGTGATCCCCGGTACAGTGGTTGCAGACAAAATGATTCCAATCGTAATTTAATTTTGTTTTTTTGCAAAAAACTGTTGACAAACCCTAAAGTATATGCTAATATATTTTAGCGTTATCCGGGTGTGGCGCAGGTGGTAGCGCGCTTGACTGGGGGTCAAGAGGCCGCAGGTACAAGTCCTGTCACTCGGACCAAAAAGAGGTAGACATTAAAGTCTACCTCTTTATTTTTTGATATTCACCAATGAACCTGCGGCCTCTTGGTCGCCATCCCCGAGCGGTTGCTCTTTATTTGCCCCGCGCAAATAAAGGCGAGCGAGTGGGGGCATCTGCCGCTTTTAGCCGCAGACGGCTTCGCTGTTCGCGGCTACAGGTTCAAGTCCTGTCACTCGGACCAAAAAGAGGTAGACATCAAAGTCTACCTCTTTATTTTTTGATATTCACCAATGAACCTGCCGCCTCTTGAGTGCCATTCCATGATGAACTTTCTGTCTATAGGCTTTATAAACAAAAAGGTGCGAGAAAATCTCGCACCTTTTTGAATCATTCAATACAATAGACTTTAGCGGACTTATCGCAGAAGATTTTTTCAATCTTCTCCTCCGCTTTTTCGTCGAAAATCTCAACCGTAGGTTCCCCTGCTTCTTTTCCGCCATACTGGCCGATCATACCGCCAATATTTTGAATATATGTATTATCATACATTTCGGGGCAACTCTTTTGCTCTTTGGCAACAAGATGAAGCATCCGATAAGCAGAACGATCAAAAATATTATGATGAACCGAATAGTTTGCCGCAGGGTTTTCATAGCTCCAGCCCTTGATCAATGCAGGAGTATGGTAATTATGCCGCTGCTGGCCCCAACCATAACCGGAAAGACGAATAATATTATGGTCCATCTCAATATGGTCCATATAGCTTTCTTTCCCACCGGTCTTTATTTCAAGGAAATATTCAATGCCATATACGCACTTTTCAATAAGATTTCGAGTATAGCGAACATTCTTTAATTCAAATTTCTTAAATGCGGTGACCTGATGGGTAATTCCCGCATCATATACCTCATAGATATAATTATTTTCTGCCAGATAATCATCGCAGCCGCCATAGACCTCAATAGCATTACCGAAGCGAACGATCTGACCGCGGCGAGCGTTGGTGAAATTAGGATCCATTCCGGTATAATTCTGGATCGCACCGCCAATCCAGCCAAATTCACAGTTGGTTACCTTAAGCCCCTTTACCAAAACACCGCCGGCACTGACACCATGCATGCCCACATATTTAATACAAAGATTATCGATTCTAACATTTGCATTGCTGCCAACCTTAAACATATGCAAGCGAGCAAGCGATTCGATCGAATCGAAAACCTCTCCGGGATTGCCGCGATCGCAGCGAAGAAATAATACGCCGCGAGCAGCACTTTCGCTAATATTTGAACCATTGAGGCAAGGCACGGGAAAATCCTCGCCCAAGGAAGGAGTACGAGTCATCAATTCGTCGAAAGACCAGAAGATATCGAGATCCTTTTCCATATCAGTGCGGACATTGAATTCCTTGCTCTCATCATTTCGATGAACCCATTTCAAATCCCGATAAGAGGGAATCAACTTTCTGGAATGATATTCTCCATGATTAAAGACAAGAGTACCGGAATCCAGCATCTTTTCTTTGCATTTCCAAATATGGTGCTCCTCATCATAAAGCTCCCAAAGATCGGGATCAGCATAATCCTTTTTGCCTGCATAAAACTTGGGCTTCTCCCCCTCTCCATAAGCGCAATAGGTTACCCCGGGCTTACAAATAACACTTCCGCGGAATAAATTACCCCGCTTGAAATGTACTCCGTCGCCGGGATTAAGGCAAGCATCGGTTACCCGCTTCAATGTTTTCCAAGAGGTTTCAGGGGTTTGCCCATCATTATGATCATCACCATCATTGCTTACATAATAGGTTTTGCCCACAATTTTAATATCATCTTTAGTATTTAAAATTTCTTCTCTTCTTTTGAGATATAATACGTCCTGCTGATCCAAAAATTCTTTTGTGGCTTTTATCATTAGAAAACACCTTCCTTTTCACTCATCATAATGCATCTCCATTTTAAAATCAAGAAGCAGCCCCAAAAAACTTAAAAAGGTGCGCAATGCGCACCTTTTTTCTTAAAATTGGTTATTTTGGTAAATCTGATCACAAAGGGATTGAACTTTTAATGCGCGGTCTGCATTCGAATAATCGCAAGTGCCGGAATTTAAAATTTTAACAAATGCATCAAACTGCTTAAGATAAATATTGGTTTCCCCTCCAATATATTCTTTTGCTTCGGCAGTAACGCGAGTTTGTTGCGCTTCATAGCTGCCTTGAGGGGAAAAAATATGTTTGAGAGTTCCTTTTTCTTCCTGCCCGAGAGTTCCCTCGGCAACAAGGCTTCCTGCAGTTCCGAGAATTTCAACGCGACTTGCGGCTGCGGCATCTGGAACATTGAAATTTACATCGATATGCCCCAAAATACCCTTTGAAGATTTAAAGGTTAAAACTGCCGCATCCTCCACTTCATAAGAAAAGGTTTTGGTTGTAAAATAGGCCGAAACTTTTTCGATTTCATCATCAAAAAGGCAACCGAACAGTTCCATGCAATGAACCGCCAAATCCATAATGCACCCGCCGCCGCTCAAAGCCTTATTTTGCCGCCATGCGCCCTCGATTTCGGGATACCAGCAAGAAAACTGCATACGAATCAGATTGACATCGCCAATCCCGCCATCTTTAATGATTTTTGCGGCGGTTTGATGAAGGTTATGATAACCCATCATATATCCGATTGTGATCTGCTTGCCGGCAGCCTTAAATGCTTCAACAACCTCTCTGCCTTCTTCTTCATTCATAGAGATAGGTTTTTCAATAAAAACATGGGCTCCATATTGAAGGCAAAGCAAGGCCTGCTTCTTATGGCAGAAAACAGGGGTGGCGATATAAACCGCATCGCATGAAACACTTTTCAGCATCTCTTCCTCGTCGGAAAAATAGTTTGAAAATCCATATTTTTCAGCAACAGCCTTGGCAACCTCCGGCACCCGATCCATTACAGCAACAATTTCATTCCGATTATCTTCTAAAAGAGCAGGAATCGCGCGGCGGTCTGCAATTCCCCCTGCCCCAATGATGCACCATCTTATCTTTTTCATAGTTTCTCCTTCATCAGTTACATTCTGCACTCAACGGGCCTGCAAGCTCCTTGAGAAAGAAAAGTTTACCGGGGATGGTGGGAATATAAGTGGAGGTAATCCAAGGAGTTCTCTCGTGGCGCAAGGTCATCCAAAGGGACATTCCCTGCCATTGCATTCCGCGGCCTAATGTGCCGTCAGCGCCGCCGATTGCATAATCGGCCTTTAAAAAGATGCCGGGGCCAATGGTATTTGCGCGGCAAGGCACCAAAGTGGTGCGGGATTTAAAGCTGGTAAGCGCATTTTGCTCAACAGTGAGCGGATGAATCTTTGCACCAATGCGGAAAGGTGCCGCCTCCCATTCTGCAGCAGAGGCATAATCAGCAGCAAAAGTGGGCTCCCAGAATGCAATATGGCACATTCTGCCGATCCCATAAACCAAAACAAGCTTTGCTCCCTTTGCCTTCAATGCATCAATTTTTTCGGGATAGGTGGGCAAATTTTCCTTGGTGGCAAAGTTTCTCTGCTCCTTCGGTACAGTAAGCTCCCCAAGAGGATTGAAAAGCGCCTGCTCCATGGCAAATTGAAAAGAACCACTATTATCGGAAGGCAGAGTATTGCCCTCTCCATCAGCCCATTCATCCATATTGAAGGTATAAACATGCTCGCAGGATACATTCCATGCCTTCAAGAAATATACAACCCATTTATACATTCCCATCGGGCCAACCGGCAAAATAAACGCAATCTTTTCGCCGCGCTCCTTTGCAAGCTTGATTTGCAAAGCAATCTCATGCCCCATATAGGTATTAAACTCTTCGAGAGAATCGCACTTTAGAGGAGCAAAATCTTTATTCCAATGCGCCTGATGCTCGGTAATCGCCTCAGGGGCATCAATGCAAGCATCAATCTTGGAAAAATCCCATCCGGCAGGATAGAACCCCTCCAAAGCAGAACCTTTAACAGTTGAATTGAAATCCATTTTTCTAATCTCCTTTATGGTAATAATCGTTTAGTAGTGCCTTTTAAATAGACCTGACATTGGCGAAAACCTTCTGCATAATCTGCTCCGCATTGAAATCCACGATAGCGGCTGCAGGTTTTAACCATATCAGGGAAATCAATATGATCATGATCCCGCATCCAAACAATTTGGGATTCATGACAGTTGAGCATCTCCAATTTTTTATCAACATAGGGAGTGATATCAACATATTCAGTAGGGTTGAAATTGACCCCACAAAGAGTATCCATATAATAGAGAGGCACAAGACGAGCCTTTCCTTCGGTCTTAACATGGTAATTCGGCAGCGTTGCCGCAAAGCAGGCATCAAAAGCCAAGCGGGAGACCGCTGTATGATCAGGCATATAGTCATCCGGTGCATGCGTTATAATAAAATCCGGATCCACTTGCTTGATGATTTCAACCACCTTATCGCGGGCTTCTTTATTATTATCAAAGATTTCAAGATCATCAAATCCACCATACATAATTTCAAAACCCGCAAGTTCGGCGCTTCTTTTTGCTTCGCCGGCGCGCATCACCCGCAATTCATCAGCAGGAATAATTTCATGGCCAAGATTTCCGCTGGAAAGATGGCATACCACCACGCGATCGCCCCGCTCCTTGCATTTCAGAAGAGTTCCTGCGCAGGCGATCTCCATATCGTCGGGATGGCAAGATAAAACCAACACTGTATACATAACGATACCTCCTTTATTTTCATTATAACTTTTATCTACTTGAAAAACAGTATAAAATCAGTTATAATAATAACAAATTCAGACATCGAGGAAATGATATGAACGATAATTTTACAAGAATTGGGTTTGATCGCGTTATCAATATTGAGAAGTTGATCACTATTTTTTATATGGAATTTTCCAAAAACTTCAGCTATGAAGGAGAACGCCATGATTTTTGGGAAATGGTTTATATTGATAAAGGGGAAATGGTCTGTACTGCTGATAAAAACCGCTTTGTTTTAAAAAGCGGAGAAATGACCTTTCATAAACCAAATGAATACCATAATTTATCGGGAAATAATTCCGTTGCCCCAAATGTAAGCATTATCACCTTTGAATGCAAAAGCCGCGTAATGAAGCATTTTGAGGGGAAGATTTTCAAATTAGATCCGGAAGAAAAATCGCTCCTTTCCATGCTCTTCAGCGAAGGCCTTTCCTGCTTTCGCATGGAGGATGAATATAACCCCCTCTTGCAAAAATTGAATAAAATCGATCAAGCACCGTTTGGAAGCAGTCAGATGACAAAAAATCTTTTGGAAATCTTTTTGATTAAACTTTCAAGAAAAACAGAAGTTTTAACTAAAAAGATGCGTAGAAGTTATATGATTGGCGGTGTGGATGTTCCCTACAATGTGAAGGAAATTTTGGATTATTTAGAGGATCACCTTTATGAGCGGTTAACAATCAAAGATATTGCAAGAGCGCTCGGAAAAAGCGAAAGCGCCATTAAGCAATTATTCAATCAATACCGCAAAGGCGGAATCATCAAATACTATAACGAACTTAAAATCCTAGAAGCAAAAAAATTGATTCGCGAGGGTCAATATAATATGACGCAAATTGCCGATTTACTCTGCTACGAAAATCCTCAATACTTTTCCAAATGCTTTAAAAACATCACCAATATGACACCAAGAGAATATAAAGTATCCATTATAAAATAAAAGTATGGTTTTGGTAATATTAAAAGTAAAAAGTCAGGAAAATATTTCGAATTTTTCTTGACTTTTTATTTTAATAATAGTAGAATAACTATTGCTACGGAGGTATAGCACAGTTGGTTAGAGCGCTTCGTTCACATCGAAGAGGTCGTAGGTTCGAATCCTACTATCTCCACCATGAAAAAAGTCACTTTTGTCTACCGACAAAGGTGACTTTTTTCAATGATATCCGTTCCTGCCGGAACGGGTGATATACCTTCGGTATGATATCGCACTTCGTGCGATGATATATGCCTTCGGCATATGAGGAACGGATATTATATCATGCTTGCCGCAGGCAAGTATATCATACGGCAACGCCGTATATCATATCGCGTCAGCGATATATCATTGAAAAACGCAATTTTTATGATATAATATCGTTGAAAGAAGGTGCTTGTATGTCTGAAAACAGTTGCTATACATATTTCAGAATTACCGGTAATTTTGATCCAGATCTTGTTACGGAACGATTGGGTCTGGTGCCTGAGAAATACTGGAAAATTGGAGATAAACGCCGCAATGGGACATTGTATGATTTTGCATCGTGGGAAACCGGTCGGTGTGAGCAATATGATGTGCTGGTAGAAAATCAAATGCATACAACTATTGCTCCTCTCTTGGATAAAATTGATACCCTTAATGAAATCAAAAACGAATTCGATGTTGACTATACATTAGAGATTGTTCCTACTATTTATACTTCCAATTCGAGTCCGTGCCTTGCGCCATCACTAAAAGTCATTGATTTTTGTCACGCAACAAGAACAAAAATTGACATTGATTTGTATGTGATGGATCAAGAGTAATTAGATTACTTTTAGTCGTTCTTACCCCCACTTATACTACTTTTAGTCGCTCTTTCGCAGAAAAAAGCATCGACTTTGTCGGTGCTTTTTTCAACTAAATCCACCCTTGCGGGTGGGTGAAATCGCCTGCTGCGATGAAATCCAACTTCGTTGGGTGAAATTCGCCTCGACGGCGAGTGGGTGGATTTAATTTCATCTGAGGCAAAGCCGAAGATTTCATCAGCGTTAGCTGA
>JAZPYP010000061.1:0-40606 GCA_045544255.1 Eubacteriales bacterium
GGTCGCGGCTCGGTTTTAAGGTTTCAAACAATTTTTCCGAACCCCAAAAAAGGGGGTGTAAAAAAATCATTCGAATTTTTTACAGCCCCCTTTTATATTCCGATGGAGTGCAGCCGTCTTGCTTTTTAAAAAGCCTTCCAAAGCCCGCAAGATTCCCAAAGCCTGATTTAAAAGCAGCAGATTCCACTCCCTCGCCTTTTTCTAAAAGGCTACGGCAATAAAGAAGCTTGCGCTGCAGGATATAATCGTAGATAGGGGTATTATAATAGCGGCGAAAACTGCGGGAGATATATTCCCTGCTATAAAAGAATTTTTCGCATAGGGCAGAGGCGGAAGGAAGCTCTAAAAAATGCATATCAATATAAGCCTTGATCTCTCCGATAAAATGGGGCGCCGCCTCCTTGATAGGCTCCTGCACCTTTTCTTTGGAAAGCATCAGAAAAAGTTCCCCAATGGAAAGATAAGCAGAAGCAGCAGCCATAGACGCACCTCTCTCTAAAGCATCTGAAACTTCCGAAAGACGGGCAATGGCAAGGGGAGGCAGGCGAAAGGCGGCAAAGAAATCATTCCCCTCCTTAATAAAATCCATCATCCCCCCGATTGGGAAAAGGCTCTCGGAATCTTTAAAATAGATCACCAGTCGCTCATATCGGATCGGCTTTTCCAATCGATACATATGAATGCGACCGGGCTTGGTGAGGATCGCCATTCCCCCCTCGGCGGCAACATTCTGCCCATCGGCAATATATTCCACCCCTTCCCCTTCGGCAATAAGAGTCAGCTCATAATAATCATGGGCATGGAGCCGCTCGGGCAGTTCCCCATCAGGATAATCATTGCACCGATAAGACAGCATCAGATTTTCGTTCAGATAATAATCGATCCAGCCCTCCGCAAGATTGCGATAGGCGCACGCCCCCGCCCGCTGATATCGGTTGTTTTTTAGGTTTGCCTGAATTTTTTGAAGCATCTTTCTCCCCTATATCACAATTCTACCGTTTTATATCACATTTTAGCCTTTTCATATCCATTTGTGATATAGTATAATGATACTCGATCAAAAAGTCAAGAGGAGGAAAAAGAGAATGACAGAATATACGAAAAGCATCCCCACCCAAAAGGCGGAAGTTTTGGTGATCGGGGGCGGCCCTGCAGGGCTTTGCGCCGCCATCGCTTCTGCGCGGGCAGGTGCAAAAACCATGCTCATTGAGCAGGGCGCCTTTTGCGGCGGAATGGCAACCGCAGGGCTGGTGGCCCCCTTTATGACCTGCTATGATAGCGGCGGAGATACCATGCTGATCAAGGGCCTTTTCGAAGAAATCGTTGACCGACTTGTTGAGATGGGCGGAGCTCTGCATCCTTCAACTGTCCCTGCAAGTTCCCCCTTTTCCTCCTATATTGAAAAAGGGCATATTCATCTGACTCCCTTTAAGGCAGAAAGCCTTAAGCTCCTTGCTGATCGAATGCTGAAGGAAGCCGGCGTTGAGGTGCTCTATCATACCGCCTTTATTGATGCCATCTGTGAAGGTGAACGAGTGGCAAAAGTCATCGTTGCCAAAAAGGAAGGGCTTTGCGCTATTGAGCCGAAGGTGATCGTCGATTGCAGCGGAGATGGAGATTGCGCCGCCGCGGCAGGGGTGCCTTATACCATGGGCAACGGCGAAGGGCGGATGCAGCCTGCCACCATGTTTTTCCGCATCGGGAATGTAGACGGGGAAAAGATTGAAGAGGATATCAAGAAAAACCGCCATAATTTCTACCGCAAGGACGGAGTCAACTACCGCTCCCTCCATTGGTGGGTTTCCAAAGCGCGGGAGGCGGGAGATTTTCATGTGAATCGTGCCTCCATCGGGCTTTATCGCGGGGTGGATGAGGATGAATGGAGCATCAATACCTCCCGCATCATAGGGATCGACGGCACCCAATCCGAAAGCCTTACCTTTGGAGAGCAGGAGGGCAGAGAGCAGGTGGATGAGATCTTTCAGTTCTTTAAAAAATATGTGCCGGGTTGCGAGAATGCAAAGCTTTTGCAATCGGGCAGCACTCTCGGGATTCGGGAAACCCGCCATATCCACGGGATCAAAACCCTGGTGCTGGAAGATCTTTTGGAATGCAGAGTGCCGGAGGATTCTATTATGATCTGCGCCAATTCGGTGGATGTTCATGGCCGCTTCGGCCCCACCAGCACCGAATATATCACCATTCCGGAAGGGAAATATTACGGAATTCCCTATGGCACTTTAGTGCCCGAAAACCGCTCCAACCTTTTGGTGGCAGGGCGCTGCCTTTCTGCCGATAGTGAGGCGGCAGGGGCAGTTCGGGTGATGCCCCCCTGCATGGGAATGGGGCAAGCCGCAGGCACCGCCGCCGCCCTTGCCTGCAAAGAAGGCGCAGACCTTCGCCGATTGGATACCGAAAAGCTGAGAGCAGAGCTGATTAAAAATAATGTGAAACTTTAATTGAAAAAGCCGAAAAAATCCTAAGATTTTTTCGGCTTTTATTATTTCAATTTTCGAGGCTCTTTGCTCAGCCCCAAAATATAATCTGCAGAAACATTATAATGCCTGCTGAAAACAATGATCACATCATGGGGAACTGCCCGCTCCCCATTTTCATAGCGAATATATGAATTTTTGCTGATATTTGCAATTTTAGCGCATTCTTGCTGCGTAAGATCATGGTCTTCTCTTAAATCTCGAAGACGAAGCATTTTCATCACCTCTTTGGTGATATTATAGGAAATCACTCCATATGGGGTTGACAAAATGCTCCATATGGGGTATTCTATTTTCTATAATATCCATCTGCGAGGAAAAAATGCAACAAACGCTTTGTAAAAAAATGATCACCTTTTTGAATCAAATTCTTATAGAAAAATTATCGGATTTTTCGAAAGCAAAAAAAGAATATGAGTGCGCCATAAAAATAGCAGGTAAAATAAACTGCCAACCCATTTGCATTGCATTTGAGCAAAGAGTTTTTACAGCACTCCTTTTTGCTGCTCAGCAAGGTTATGAAAAGAATCTACTTCATTTTAAAAACCCCACTTTCGATCTCTTGACAGAAGGTTATCTCAATGAGGAAGAGATCTTTTGCTTACCCGGTTATATAGAGGCCTCTCGCACCATCAAACATTTGGCCAAGCATTGCTCCGATGAACTGTATTTTGCTCTGATAGAATACTACACTTTTTTAGAAACAGCGGGATGCCATTTTTATCATTATTATGGCTTCTTAGTCGCCAATCGGCTTCTCCCCTATTTCATCCCAAACTATGAATGCGATCTTGTTTATACCGCCGAATACCGCCGCTGGCTCGCTAATTGGTTTGGCGTTGATCTCACCCCGGAAGAGCTTTTATAAAAGAATGCCTCATCGAACTTTTCGATGAGGCATTTTTTTAATATTCAATATAAATTGTCTCGTCCTTTTTGAGGGTAAAGGAAGCGCTGTTGCGATCGGTGAGGGTAAGAAAATGGGTTTCATCAATAAGATAAACCTTACCGCCCTCTTGGTTGATGGAAAGAGACTGATCTTCACCGGTAATATTGGCGATCATCAATGCCTTCTTCTCTCCGTTGGTAGCTGCTACCGCATAAATCCCATCGGTATCGCTGATGCACTCTGCCTGCGTGCCGAGGGCATAAAGCTTGCCGAAGGCCACAAAGGAATAATAGGTGCAAAAAGGTTTATGCGTAATAGGGTTAAACATTCCTGCATAAGTACTTCCGCTGCCAAAGCGGGCATCATAATAGCAAAGCATATCCACCGGTGCATCCTGCAAGGAAAGCATGGTTGCCGCCGCCTGCGAGGAGGCGTAAGAAGTGCCGCGCTGAATGGAGGTATGGGGGCCATTCCATTCGTTCAGGTGATTTTCCAACCCTTCAAAGCCATATTCCTTCAGAAGCCGCGCGAAAAAGTGCGCAACCTCGATGGTGCCCTCCACATCCCGATAGCAATGCCAGGTGAAATAATCAAGGGGAGAGCCATGAGCTTTAATATAATTAAAGAAGCCATGAATGAATTTTTCCCGATAGGCAGCCTGCTCAGGAATCGGCTTTTCCTTTTTGGGTTTATTTAGTCCATAACGCACGGGATCATAATCAATGAAATAGGGCGTGCAGGCCGCATAACCGCCAACCTTAATGGAATCCCCAAAGCACTTTTTCAAATACTTTGCGGCAATATCATAAAGCTGATAATATTCCTCCGGGGTGCCGAGCCACATCTGATTTTTATCCAAAACATCGGAATCCGGCTCATTCCAGATCTCCCAATATTCGATCCCATAATGGAAACCATCCGCCCAGCCTTCATTATAATGGCGGATAATATGCTCGCAGATACGGGCCCATTTATGAAAATCCTTCGGGGGATAGATAGTATAAGCCTTGATCTGGCGATAGTTTTCAATGGTTACTCCCAAGCGATAAATGGGCTTTATGCCATATTCCGCCATCCCCTTCAGAAGTTCATCGGTGAAGGCAAAATCATAGCTTTCGGGATCATTTTCATCGGCATCGAAATCGCGGAAGATATTGGGGATATCCACATAAAGATTTCCGCCGAACCCGCCGCCAACATCATGGAGCCGTGCATAACCGATATTGGCATCCTTCAGATATTGCATCGGCGAAAAATCAAGCTTCAAAAATCCGCCGGTGAAGGGCGGCTGCCCTACTTCGTGCATTCGTTTGATCGGGCCAAGTTCTTTTGAAAAATCAACCTTTAAAGTTGCCATTTTTTAATTCTCCCATTCAATCAGTATAACATCGTTTTCTTGCAAAGTATGAATTGCAGGCGACCAAGACAAAAGCCGCTCCTGATCGATAATATGGTATCTTGCATTTTCAAGATTTACGCCTTCAATTTCAAGATCTTGATTCTCTCCGGTGGCATTGGAGATCATCAAAGCATGGCGTTTGCCATCGGTAGCCGCTACCGCATAAAGATCTTCGGTATCGCAGGTGAGTTCTACTTGAGAACCCAGTTTGTAGAGAGCATTGAATGCTGCCAATACATAATAGCCGTGGATCGGCTTATGGGTCTTAATATCAAAGAGAGGGCAATAGGGCGCATTGTTGGTGCGCATATCATAGATGCAAAGGACATCCGCATACCCCTGCTGCATGGCAAGGATCATCGCAGCCACCTCTGCGCTATGATGGGCCGTGCCATATTCTTTAGCAAAGGGATCCCATTCATTCAGATGGGTCTCGAGGCCTCCATAGCCCAGCTCCTCTAAAGTTTGATGAAGCCACGCATCCATCACCTTCGCGCGGCGCACATTGGTATAGGTATGCCAAGAGAAGAAATCAATGGGGCTATGATGCTTTTTGATGTAATCAAAGAAGCCATAGAAGAATGTCATTAACTTTTGCTCATGGTCGGTGGGCGGAACGGTGCCGGGCAGGTTGGTCTCCGGCAGAATATCTACCTTCGGCGCGATGGCATAAAAGCCGCAGCTGGCATAGCCGCCGATCTTCAGATGGGGGAAGCGGGCCTTCAGGTGCTTGGCTGCCACATCATAAAGTTCATAATACTCTTCATTGGTGCCGCACCACATCATCTTCCGCTGCACCTCCGGCTCATTCCAGATCTCCCAATAGGTGATCTTATAATAAAAGCCATCGGCCCAGCCTTCGGTATAATGCATAATGATATGCTCGCAGATGCGGGCCCATTTCTGATAATCCTTGGGCGGGAAGGTATGATAGGGTTTGATATCTGCCTGATTTTCAATGGTGATCCCCAGTCGATAATAGGGCTCCACTCCTGCATCCACCAAAGCCTTGATCAGATGATCGGTAAAGGTAAAATCATAGTTTGCAGGATCATTCTCATCTGCATCAAAATTACGGAAAATATTCGGAATATCCACAAATCGATTGCCACCAAACGGACCGCCCACATCATGAAGGCGAGAATAGGGGATCCCTGCCTCGGTCATATAATGAAAAAACTGAATCAGATCTTTGCCGCCGAGAGGGGGCTGACCGCCGCCATGCATCGGCTTGATTTTTTTAACGATTTTTTGGGTATTGATCTTAATAACAGACATTTAACACCCTCCTTTTTTATAAGAATACCATCTAAAAAAACAAAATGCAATAGAAAGGGCGGCTTTCGAAAAACTTTCGTAAGACGGCGAAAGTTTTCGCATCAAAAAAATCGCCATGGCTTGCAAACCATGGCGATTTTTTCTTATTTCTTCCCGCAATTGCAGCAGGAACTTCCGTTTTTAGAGCAGCCGCCATCGGGGCAGCCGATGCATTTTTTGCCGCTTTTTTTGGCCTTCACGATATAGAAAACCGCGCCGCCTAAAATCAGCACCAAAATTCCGATTGCAATATAATTTTCCATTGATTATTTCCCTGCGCCAACGGCCTTTTTGCCCTTCAGCGCATATTCCTCCTTGAGTTTCTTATCGGAGCGAACGCAAAGCCAAACCACAATCGCGATCATAATGGCCACTGCGATTCCGCCGCCGATGGCAGCCCCTGCGCCCAAGGAAGCAGGAGCGGTGATCAAGGTACCGATGGTATAAACCAAATAGCCAATGGTATAGCCCACTCCAAGCTGCAGAGCAATGCCGCTCCAAAGCCATTTGGCGCTCTTCATTTCGGAATTCATGGCGCCGATGGCTGCAAAGCATGGCGGAGAAAAGAGATTGAACATCAGGTAAGCAAGAGCAGCCGCCTTGGTGATGGCGAACACACCTGCCACCTGCTCCCCTGCCCCTTCCATCAGAGCAAGCTCATCGGTATTGATAAAGTTTTCAAGGCCCACATAGCAGACCGCCAAAGTACCGACCACATTTTCCTTGGCGATAAAGCCGGTAACGGCAGCGGCAGCCATCTGCCAGGAAAGCACACCCACAATGGGAACTAAAATATAAGCGATGGGGGAAGCGATGGAAGCAAGAATAGAAGCATCAGCCGCTTCGGCCACAGTAAATTTCCAAGTAAAGGTCTGCATGATCTGCACAACGGTATTGCAGAGCAAGATAATGGTACCGGCCTTCACAATATAGGCCCAGCCGCGGGAGATCATGGATTTGCAAGCGCCCCAAAGGGAGGGCACCTTATATTCGGGCAGTTCCAGAATAAAGAAAGATTTCCGATGCTTATAACCGGTGATCTTATTGATCAGAAGAGCGCAAAGGAAGATCAAAACGATTCCTGCAAAATACATTAAGGTGCCCACCCAAGAAGCATCGCCAAAGAAGGCGCCTGCAAAAAGGGCGATAACAGGCAATTTTGCGCCGCAAGGCATAAAGGGGGCGAGCATAGCAGTGGCGCGGCGCTCCCGCTCATTGCGAATGGTGCGGCAGGCCATAACACCGGGGATCGCGCAACCGGTACCGATCACAAAGGGGATCACTGATTTTCCCGAAAGACCAACCTTCTTAAAGATGGGATCCAGCACCACAGCCGCTCTTGCCATATAGCCGCAATCCTCCAAAAGGGCAATGAGGAAATACATCACCATTACCAGCGGCAAGAAGCCCACTACAGCGCCCACACCGCCGATGACACCATCTACCAGCAAGGCAGAAAGCAAGGGATTGGCGTTTTCCATCAAAGAACCAACCCATTCCTGAAACATCTCGATCCAGCCGACCAGCGCATCAGCGATCCAAGGGCCAACCCATGCTTGGGAGATTTGGAAAACCAAAAACATCACCACCGCGAAGATGGGAATTCCAAGCCATTTATTGGTTAAAAATGTATCCACATGGTCTTGTGCATTAAACTGATTGGTATGAACCTTTCTTTTCTCAACCTCGGCAACCAATCTGTTTACATATGCAAACCGCGCCCGATCAGCGGCTTCCACCGCCTTCTTATCGGAGAGATCAACATCCCCTTGCAGATAGGGCGCCGCCTGCTCCTTGCCAACCTGCTCTTTTGCCACTTTGATTACCTCTGCAAGACCATCAGCCGCGGTGGAAACAGTATCCACCACAGGGCAGCCCAGTTTTTCGGCAAGAGCAGCGCTATCGATTTTCGTTTCCTTCTTCTTATTGATATCGGCCTTATTCAGAGCCACCACAACCGGAACACCAAGCTCCAGAAGCTGCGTAGTAAAGAAAAGGCTACGGCTCAAATTGGTAGCATCCACGATATTTACAATAACATCGGGATTTTCATTGCGCACATAAGCGCTGGTGATGCTTTCCTCACTGGTAAAGGGCGACATAGAATAGGCGCCCGGAAGATCGACTGCAAGAATTTCTTCCCCGCCGGTATAGGCTTTTTTGATAAAACCTTCCTTCTTCTCAACAGTAACACCTGCCCAGTTGCCAACCTTTTCATTCCGGCCGGTCAACCCATTAAACATGGTGGTTTTGCCACTATTGGGATTGCCTGCAAACGCAATTCTCATCTTCTTTTCTCCTTTTGCATCAGTTTTCCAAAGTTAAAAACCATTATCGTTAGCCTCCGCTAACCGATAGGCTTAAAGATTGCCGCCTTGCGGCGGCATCCGATTAATCTTCAACAACGATGGCATCGGCCAATTCATTATCAATATTATAGCGGCCCTCCTTAATGGAAACCACGCATCCGCCCTTTACTCTGCGGATCACGGTGATGGGCTCTCCGCTATAGCAACCCAGCGAAAAAAGAAACGCATCTAATTCTTCATCATCGGTTTCAATAGAAGCCACTATATATTCTTTGCCTTCCATGGCGCCCTTTAATGTCATTTCCTATCCCTTCTTTCGCAATTAGCCTATGCTAACCTCATATAATATAACACTCTAAAATTTATTTGTCAAGCAAATTTTGGAATATTTTTTTACGCTTCGGCAACCTCGATCTTCTTGAAAGGGGCCACATTCCAATGAAGCACCTGCCATTTTCCCTCTTTATATTCAAACACGCAGATTCCGCAATTACTGCACGCAAAAAGGCTTGGATCATGCTTTACCCCTGTTGCCGCATCCAAAAGCTGCTTCATAAATCCCACATGGCTGAAGGCCGCCACATTTTCATAGGGCAAGGAGGTAATAAGGGAGAGAAAGCGCTCGGCGCGAGCGCGCACCATCTCGTTATTTTCTCCGCCATAGGGGGTAAAATCATGGGCGATCCGATGGCGATCGATCTCTTGATCTGAAGCATCGATGGGCAAGCCGGTAAGGGTTCCCACATCATACTCCCGAATCATCGCCAGCCGCTCTGCCTTATACTCCGGCAGGGCGATCTCCTGCGTGCGCCAGGCGCGGCGCTGATCGCTGGAGTAGACCTTATCAAAGGAAATCCCCCGGAGCAGCTCTCCTGCCGTTCTTGCTTCCTGCTCGCCCTGCTCCGTTAGATCAATATTCAGATTTTGGCCCGAAAAAATGCGCTGCAGATTGGCCTCGCTCTGGCCATGGCGGATCAAATATAATTTCATTCTATAATTCCCCTTTAAAAAGCGGGCAGAGAACCCCTGCCCGCTTTATTTTGATTATAAATTGCCGGTGCGAACAGCATCAAAATCAGCCAAAATTTCCTCGTCGGGAGTTTTGGTTAAGAGAGATACCACAACGATAAAGATGCAAGATACGATAAATGCGGGCAGCAGCTCATAGATAGCGAAAACACCGCCAATCTTTGCGATCACAAATTTCCAAAGGAACACCATAACCGCACCGCTGACCATTCCGGAAAAGGCGCCCCATTTGGTGGTGCGCTTCCAGAAGAGAGAGAAGAGCATCAGAGGGCCAAAGGTAGCACCGAAACCGGCCCACGCAAAGGATACGATCTTAAATACGGAGCTGCCGGGATCCAGCGCCAAAAATACAGCAATGACAGAAATTGCGATAACGGAAATTCTTGCAAGCCATACCTTTTTCTTCTCGGTCAGGCGAATCTTAAAGGTGCCCTGCACCAGATTTTCGGAAACACTGGAGGCAGCTGCCAAAAGCTGAGAATCGGCAGTAGACATAGTGGAAGCCAGAATACCTGCCAGAATGATTCCTGCGGCAAAGGCAGGGATAAAGCCAAATTTACTCAGGAATTTAGCAATATCCACAATAATGGTCTCGGCAGCGGAGGAATCCGCATAGGTAGGCACAATGCCTTCCTTCATCAAACCATAGCCCACAATGCCGATCAACACGGCAACGCCCATGGAAATCACCACCCAAACGGAAGCAACCCGACGGGAGGTTTTGAGCTTGTTGGCATCTTCAATCGCCATAAAACGCAAAAGAATATGAGGCATACCGAAATAGCCAAGGCCCCAAGCAAGGGTAGAGGCAACAGGAAGAGCACCATAGCTGCCCACCGCTCCGGTAGCCACATTATGCCCCTTAAAGAGATCCAGATAGCCCTCCAGACCCTTCACATTTTCAAATACATTGCCAAAGCCATTGAGCAAGCCCTCGCCCAAGCCAACCACTACCAGCAGAGCAATGGTCATCACAATGCTTTGGATAAAATCGGTGGTAGAGGCAGCAAGGAACCCGCCAAGGGTGCAGTAAAGAGCAATAACAATAGCGCTGAGCACCATGGCCAATGTATAGTCCATCCCAAAAATATTGGAGAAAAGCTTTCCGCAGGCAGCAAAGCCGGAAGCGGTATAAGGAATGAAGAAGATGATGATAATGATGGCAGCTACAGTAGAAATCACCTTTGCCTTATCACCAAAACGATTGCTGAAAAAACCAGGAATAGTGAAGGCATTGATCTTATGGGAATAGATCCGCAACCGCTTTGCCACAATCAACCAGTTGATATAAGTACCGATGGCAAGACCCACTGCAGTCCATACCGCTTCAGGCAGACCGGTCATCAGCGCAACAGCAGGCAGACCCATCAGAAGCCACCCGCTCATATCCGAGGCTTCTGCACTCATAGCAGTTACAAAAGGACCAAGAGAGCGGCCCCCAAGAAAATAACTTTCAGAGCTTGCATTAGAACGTTTGGTAAAAAGCGCACCGATGATTACCATGCCAACAATATAGACCACCATGGCAATCAGCATGAGCAATACATTCTGACTCATGTTTATATTCCTCCTACTTAAAAATACGAATAATGGTATATTATAACAGAAACTCAATCCGATTGCAACAAAAAACTCCGCAAAATTCAAATTTGCAGAGTTTTCTTTCATTAAAATAAGGAAACAAGATGGTCAACGAGAGCAGAGGTAGATTCATGAGTCATGCAAAAGCGCAGGGTTTTTGCCTCTTCTTCCCAATAATGAAGATCATAATGGGCAGTGATCTGCTCATACTGCTTATCCGTTACACTGCAGAAAACCATATTGGTATCTACCGGATAATAGGCCTTCACTCCCTTTGCCAAAAGCTTTTTCTCCAGCTCTTTAGCAAGACCATTGGCATGGTTTGCATTTTTCTTCCAAAGGCCGGTCTTTAAAAGGTATTCAAACTGCACACCGAGGAATTTGGATTTATCCATATGCTGCAAGGTTTGCTTTTGGGAATAAGCCAGATTCATGGCATATTCCTCCCGCATAAAGACCACCATCTCCCCGAAACACATGCCCGCTTTGGTGCCGCCGAAGGAAAAAGCATCAACGCCGGTCTCCTCGATCATGGAATGAAGATCGGTATCGAGGGCGGCAAGGGCATTGGTGATCCGCGCCCCATCCAGATAAACGCTCATCTTTTTGGAATGGGCATAATCGCAAAGAGCCTTGAGTTCCTCATTGGTATAGAGTACCCCGAGCTCGGTAGGCTGGGTTACCACTAAAACTTCGGGCAGATATTTGAAATTTTTGATTTTCTTAAGATAATCCTCGATCATCTCTTTATTAAGTTTTCCGTCTTCAGAAGGAATGGTCAGGATCTTATTGCCCAGATGATGCTCGGTGGCGCCGCATTCATAGGTATTGAGATGGGTGCAATCAGCCGTTAAAATAGAGCTCCAAGGCCGCACCATGGATTTGAGCGCCAAAATATTGGCGGCGGTTCCGTTATAGGTGAAATTAATGAAAACTTCCCCCTTAAATTCCGCCTTCAAAAGAGCCTCTGCGCGCTTGGTAAAGCCATCGTTGCCCACCTTGCCATCAACCGCTTCTCCATTGCAGCCGGCCATGGCCGCCATGATTTCGGGGTGAACATTCGTCCAAACCTCGCCGCAAAATGCTTTACTTCCCATATTCATTCTCCTTATATTGTTTTCGCTATCATTATACACCCGAACTCCTTGGCTTTCAAGAACACTTATGTATAATTTCAGGCCAATAAATAGCAGAAACAGACATTTTTAGTAAAGGATCAGCTCTGAATATATCCCATAATGATCGGATACGAATTTATCCTCCACCAGATCGGTCATTACCCGATAAGTCAGGGGCTTTACTCCTTCTTTGGTAATAAAGGTATAATCGATCAGCTCGCTTTCCTTCCCATAGCCGGTATAGGTGCCAGTTTTGGTATCTTTCACCGTTGCCATATTCACATCGGTGAAATAGCCGCTCATGATGGAATAGCCCTTGCTATCCTGCTCCATATTGAAATCGCCGGTAATGATCACCGGCGCATCCTTGAAATCGGTTTGCGCCTTTTCGATCAAAAGCTTTGCGCTCCCCTCTTGGGGGGCATCGGTGAAATCAAAATGGGTATTCAAAAAGTAAAAGACTGTTCCGGTGGCCCGTACCTTGAATTTGGCCCAAGTGCAGATCCGATGAAGATCCGCGCCCCAGCCGATCGATTGCTGATCAGGCGTTTCCGAAAGCCAGAAGGTGCCATGATCCAAAAGTTCAAATTTCCCTGCCTTCCAGAAGATCGGCGCCGATTCCAAATCGGAAGGGGCCCGATAGGCAAGGATATAATCATAGGTATCGGTAAACCGATCCAGTTGAGGCTCCCAGCGCGTTGTAAATTCCTGCGCACCGATAATATCAGGATCATATTTGGAGAGCACCTTTTCCAGCCGAGGCGCCCGCTCCTTAATGGAAAGGCCATCCTTATCGTCTTTATAGCGAATGTTATAAGAAACCACCTTCAGTGCATCTTCTGCATAGTAGGTCAAGCCCTCCTCGTCGGTTACCTTTCTTTGAGAAAGAGGCCCCTCATAAAAGGCCTGCTCGCTGATCTGCTCCAGCTCCATTTTTTGCGCCTTGCAGCCGCAAAGAGCCCCAAGGAGCATAGCACCCATCAAAAGGATACAAAGAATTTTTCTGTTCATTTTCAAAATTCCCCTTTCACTGCTTTGATAGCAAACTTTGCTATCTCTGTATTATCCACCGTTCTTTCGTGAAAATAGCTTGCTCCTTGCCCCAGAGCAAAAACCCGCACCGGCGCGGCAGTATGCTTTTTGGAAGAGAAAAGCTTATCGGAAATCTTTTCCCCCTCTTTGGGCAGCCGCACTCCGCCTGTTTCATGATCGGAGGTAACCAAAAGAAGGGTATCGGGATGGTCTTTCATAAAAGAGAGCACCGCGCCCACCGCCCGATCAAAGGTTTCAACGCTTTGGATTTTTCCTTCTATATCATTCTCATGGCCGCGCTTATCGGTGCCGCAACTTTCGATCATCAGAAAAAAGCCCTCTTCATTTTCCAAAAAGGCAAGGGCCTCTTTGGTATATTGAGCAAGAAGATCATCGGCTTTATCCAATCGAAAATCATTTGAAAAGCAAAAGCAGGGAATCTTTTCCGCCCTTGCCGTCGCATCCTTTGCCGTTGCCGCTTTTTTAGAAACGGAATATTCCGAAAGCAGCCTGCGATGCTCCTGATCAAGGGCCCCATGAAACCCCTTATAATCCCGCGCCACTAAAAGATCAGGCCCGAAATCTACTATTTTTCTTGCAAGGATCTTTGTATCCTTTCTCGATTTATGATGAACCATAAAGGAAGAAGGAGTGGCACCGGTGGCAAGATCATTGGTTACTATTCCGATTTTCTTGCCCTCGGCCCTTGCAATCTCGCAAAGGTTGGAAAGGGGATCTCCCAAAGGCGCCTGCCCCACCATGCCGTTGGCGGTTTTTACCCCTGTTGCAAGAGCGGTAGCGGCGGCAGCCGAATCAGTTATTGCATGGCTTGCTGAGTTTGTGGCAACCATGCCATGATACGGAAAGGAGCTCAACAACAGATCCTTCTTAAAATATCTTTCAGAAAGCAGAATATCATTAGGGCCCATGCCATCGGCAATCATCAAGATGATATTTTTTGGCTCCTGCGGCTCCTTGGAAAGAATTTCCGAAAAATCATCCTTTGCAAATTCAACCGCTGAAGAGGCAAGGGGCTCTTCTCCCCTTGGCCCGCAGCCTGCTGCGCCGAGCAGCAATACCGCCATCAGTAACCATGCAACGATTCTTTTCATCTGCCTCACCTCTTTTAAGATCATATCACATTCTCGTTCTATCCGCAATATAATCCGCCATCAAATATTGAAAAATATCGCGGCTTTTCCAAAGAAAAGCCGCGATTCAAATTTTTAAATTTCTTCTGTTAAATAGGCGATCAAAAGACCGGTGGTATTTTCAAGCCCCAAAATATGGGTGCGCTCCATTCCATGGCTGCAATAAACCGCCATTCCAAAGACCGCCGCCTTCAGATTATGGCCCGCCCGAAGGGCCGCTCTGGCATCGGTGCCATAGCGATAGAAGCAATCCACCGCATAATCGCATTCCGCCTTTTCTGCCAAAGCAATCAACCTATCGGTCAGCTCAATATCATAGGGAGCGCTTGCATCCTTTGCGCAGATGCTCACCGCCCGCTCATGGCCGCAAAGCTCAGGACCGATCAAGCCGATATCCACCGCGATCATCTCTGATACCCCCTCGGGGATATAGGTGCCCCCGAGGCTTACCTCCTCATAATAAGGGAAAGAGAAAATGGTGCGATAGCGGGGTTTTTTACCCTGCTCCTTCAAATAGGAAAGGGCCTCAAAGCAGCAGGCGATGGCGCCCTTATCATCGATATACCGAGAGCGCACATAGCCCTGCTCTGTTTTGCGAAAGCGGGGCTCCACCGAGATAAAGTCCCCATTAAGGATCCCCAACTCCCGCACATCCTTCTCGCAGGAAACATCCTCATCTAAAAGAACCCGAAGAGTATTTTCGTTGCGCTCTAAAGTGGCGGCATCATCGAAAACATGGGTGGAATGGGATTTGCAGATCACATAGCCGGTATATTTCTTCCCCTTGCGGGTATGGATCACCACATTCTCCCCCTCAAGAGAGGTAAGCCCGCCACCGCCCAGGCGGCGGATCAGCAGCATTCCATCGGCGGTTACCGAGCGCACCATCAGCCCCAAGGTATCGGCGTGGGCAGCAATCTGCACTGTCTTGCTGTTGTCCTCTCCCTCGAGAGTGATATAGGCAGTTCCCTTTTGGTCGATGGTTAGCTCCTGATGAAGCTCCTTTGCCATCTCGGCCAAAACGGGATTAAGCTCCCGATAATAGCCCACCGGACTCGGCACATTGATGATTTTCTCAAGATAATTCAAAAGGCGCTCGCTATTGATCTGATATTTCATTTGAGTTTTACCTCCGCCACTCTTACGCAATGGCTCTGGCCATAGGGATAGCCGATGAAATCAACCGTTAAGGTATCGCCTTCCTGCGCAAAGGGTTGATCCTCGCCATTATCCATCCATTTAATGGATTCTACCTCGCCCCTAAAGCCCTTGAAGAAGGTGGCAGTTTCGGAATCAAGCCCCAAAGATACATGCTTGTTTCCGCTCTTCTTACCAAGGTTAAACTTAAAGAGATAAACGGTTTTAGGATCATTTACATCCTTCAGGGCAAATTCCCGCTGATCCTCATAGGAAAGATAGGGGCGGCCATTATAAATTGCCTTGCCATAGATCTTCATCCATTCCCCGATGGTTTCCATAATGGCTCCCTGCATTTTCGGCACCGAGCCATCTCCCGCAGGGCCGATATTAAGAAGGAAATTGGCGCCCACCTTGCGGCATTCGCAAAGTTCCTCAATGAGCTGCTTTAAGGGCTTAAAATTAAAGTCATCGGCGATGCCCCAATGATCGCAAAGGGTTTCGCACATTTCACCGGAAAGATATTTTTCCATGCCCCGCCGATCCATGGCATGAGGCATGCCCCGCTCAAAGGTAACCGCATCGATCTCGCGGACTCCCACCTCGCCCCGATGCTCAAGGCCGGTATTATTGATGATCATGGCCTCCGGCTGATGGCGGCGGATCATGGCATAAAGCTCCGCCTCTTTCCAATCGGCATCGGGCTTGGACCAATTTCCGTCGAACCATAAACCGCCGATCTTACCATAGCGGGTGCAAAGAATCTCCACGCTATCATAAAGATATTTCAGATAGGCATCAAAATCCCCCTCAAAGCGGGGCTCCATCCAATCAAGGGTGGTATGATAAAAGAAAGGCACAATATCAACCTTTCTGCACTCCTCCACAAACTCCGCAATCAGATCTCTGCCGGTGGGAGAATGGAGGGCATCAAACTCATTGAGGCCGCAGGTATCATAAAGGGAGAAGCCTTCATGATGGCGGGTGGTGAGGGTAATATATTTGCAGCCTGCCGCTTTGCCGGTGGCAACAATTTCTTTAATACCGTCGGCCTTCACATTGAAAGTCTCCTGCAATTTCAGATAGGGCTCCTTTTCCAATTTTAAAATATGGTAAGCCCATTCCCCTTTATTCAGCTGGGAATACATCCCGAAATGGACAAACATTCCAAATCCAAGCTGCTCAAAATCCTTAATATACTGCGCGGCAACAGGTACTTTTTCGTTCATTTCTCATTCTCCTATCATTTCTTTTATTGTTGCCTCCATGGCGCTCGCCATAGAGAAGAATCCTAAATCGGTAGGATGGCAATTATCCACCGTGCCCTCCTCTTTGCAGAGAGCCATCAGTTCCTGCCCGGGGATAAACCAAACCTTCTGATCCCCTCTTGCTTTGGCATTTTCATAAGTTTTGCGAACAATGGCAAGCCGTTGATCCTCGTTGCCCTCCAATATCCATTTGGGGCGGGAAAGCATCAAAATCGGCAGATCGGGATGGCGCTCCCGAATGGCAAGAAACATCTTCTCATGGGTGGCCTCCAAGTGCTCGGGGTTGGGGGCGTTATGATCATAATCCATAATAAAAGCGCTCATCTCAAGACTGTTGATATAATCGGTGGTGGCCTGCTCCCCCTTGGCGCTACCTGAAAAGCCAAGATTGATATGATCGATATTCAGGCGGCGAGAAAGAATATTTTCATAAGCATTCCCCGGTCGGGAGGCGCAGCCCCCTTGGGTGATGGAAGAGCCATAATAAACCAAGGGTGCGCCTTTGCAATAAGGGGTGGGCGCTTCTATTTTTGCACCCTCTTCCAATCCGATGGAAAACTCTAATACATCGCTATAAAGGGGGAAATGAATGAGGATCTCCCGCATTTTGCGCTCTTCCTTCAGCTCGACCAAGCTTTCAAAACCCTCCTCCATATCATAAGGCGGGAGGAAAGTGCGCTTATAAAGACCATCTACATAAAGATCAAAGCCTGCGCTGCCGCAGAGGGGCATATGATTAACTTTCATTATATGATCCATTCTGCAGCTAATGGCAAACTTTTTGCTATCAGTGCGAAAACGCAATCTTCCTCCGGCGGTATTGGCATGGAGCCCTAAAACTCCTTCGTTGGTCGCCCTTGCCACCGCTTCGGGCAGGCGGCGAAAGCGCCCCTGCTCATAATAAATACCAAAAATCTCAAAAGGTGCCTCTTTCGGATTATAAAAGCGCAATCCCTCTCGATCGATGGTACTGTCTACCTTGAAATTTTTATCGATCTGATCAATCTTCATCCTTCAAACCTCTTATATTTATTCTTATCTTCATCGGTGATCTTGCGCAATACTCTGCAAGGAATGCCAACGGCGATCACCCCTGCGGGGATATCTTTTTTATTCCCCGAATTTAATATTAATTCCGTTGCCGGAGGAAGAATCGCCATCCAGCTTCAGATAGGGCTGAATCGCTCCCGCCACATTCACAATCGGCATCGATTGCAGCCATACCTTTCCGGGGCCGGTGATTTTGGTAAGGAATAACCCTTCCCCGCCGAAAAAGATATTTTTAGCGCCTTTTACTGTTTCGATCTCCATTTGGCAGCCTTCGGTCATGGCCGCAACATGGCCGGTATCGACCACCAAGGTCTGCCCTGCTTGAAGGGTATATTCCTTGCAGAAGCCATCGATCTCCAAAAATACAAGGCCGCTGCCCGATACCTTTTGCATAATAAAGCCTTCGCCCCCAAAGAAGCTAACGCCCGCCTTTTTTTGAAGATAGATAGAAAGATCAAGGCCCTTCTCCATGGCCAAAAAGCCTCTCTTTTGAATAATAATGCCATTACCGGGGGCCACTTCAAAGGGAAGGATCCGACCGGGAAAGCTGGAAGAAAAAGCAATCATTCCTGCTCCGCCCACAGGGGTATATTCATTCAAAAAAATGGAATCCCCTGAAAACATCCGCCCCAGCGCCTTCTTAAGACCGCCGCCGGAATTGGTATCCATCTGCATATTAGGGCTCATCCAGCTCATGGAGCCCCGCTCGGTGCAAAGGGTTTGCCCCGCTTCGGGATAGCAGATCACAACCGGCAAAGAGCCGCCCTCAATTTCATATCTCAGCATTGCAAAATCCTCCTTTAATTTTTTAATAAACCGGAATTCTTTCGGTTTCCATATAAAACCTTCCGCTCTCTACGGGAGGCCCGAAACGAATTCGTTTCATCTTATTTTTCTTCCTTTAATCGAATAAATTCGATCAGCCGATGCCAATCGGCTCTGGAAAAATAATGCTTTCCTTCCCGCAGATGATAGCCGATATCCCCCTCGAGAAAAGCCTCGCCGATCTCCGCCTTTCGGTCCTCATAGATAAAGCCCTTTTCAAAGGCAGGGGAGGCGGCAAGGCAGCAAAGTTCCTCTGCCAAGGGATCGGCCCAAAGATCCTCGGAAGCGCTGCCGATCAGCACCCTGCGGGGCGCGATGGAGGCCACCAGAAAATGCTGATCAAAGGGCATCTTCGCCTCCCGATCGATATATTTTTGATAATTTTCGCAAAACCAATAGGGAAAACGCTTGCAGATATCGCGGATCTGCTCCCCTTCCTTGCCGCGGGTAATGGCGGCTCCGGAGCAGCCGCTGTCATTGGAATAAGCATAGGCAAACCGCTCATCGGTTGCTCCCACCAAAAGGGCAGTTTTCCCGAGGCGAGAATGGCCGCAAACAACGGCGCAGGAAAGATCTAAAATCTCAGGGCGCGTTTCCGCCCAATCCATCACCCTCTGCGCCGCCCAGGCCCAAAGAGCGATCTTACCAGGATCATGGGCTTTGCGCTTTCCGTCGGGATATAAAACCCCTGCAAGGCCATCGGTAAAATCCCCATCATCTTTGGTAACATCATTATAGCAAAAGGAGAGCACCGCAAACCCCTCATCGATCAGTTCCTCCGAGGGCATACAGCGATCGGGAATGCAATCGCGGAAATTGATATGGATAAAAAAGGGATGCTTTTTTCCATCGGTGGGGAGAGAGGCATAGAAAGGAAACGAAAATTCCTTGCCGCCAAGGCGCACCTTCGCCATGATCCGCCTGCACTCTGCTTTTCCTGCGCAGAATTTCGGAATAATCTCCCCCTCATCTTCAAAGGAGAGTGCTTCAGGCTTTTCGGGTAATCGCCCGTAGACCTGCTCTTGCATTATGGAGAGCATTTCTTCTCTTGGCAAAAGATCAGGCAAATTTCGCTTTTTCAGCGCATCATTCAGCATTCCGATCGCCTCCTCAAAATCACTACTATAAATATACCATCCCCTATTGATTTTTTCAAGAAAAAACCCCTGAAAATGCAAAGCATTTTCAGGGGATAAAATTCAATTAAGCGAAAAACGGAATTTTGAAAAGGGCGCTGGTGCCGCGGCCTTCGCATTTAACTTCTGCAAGGATATGGCTCATAGGCTCCAATACCGCATCCTCCTCAGCGCAAACAGTGAAGGAATAGGTCTCAAAGCGATGCTTATAATCCATAAAGGTAATGCCATTGGCATCCTTTGCGGTGATCCCTTTGGGCAGCTCGCGCATCTTCACCTGCACCACTCTGGAATCATGCATTTTATTGATCAGAATCAAGCGCACCTCGATGCTCTCACCCGCTTTCAAAACGGGCTTGCGATCATATTCTACCTGAATTTTCATCACCGGATTTTCAAAGGCATCAAAGCCGATCTGCCCGCGCTCCATGGGAGCGGGATGGGTAATGGGGCTTCTGCTATAAGGAATCGGCTCAACCAAAAATCCTTCTTCGGTATAATCCACCATATAATCATTGCCGATCAGCACCGCAGGAATCTGATTGAAGGTGCGGCGGGTAAGATCGGTGCAGGTTTTGATGGTTGCCAAGCGGCGCCAAGAGCGATCGAGAGAGATGGTTATAATCTCATCCCCGATATATTCTGCCCAATCGGCAGGAATGCCTTCAGTACCATAGAGAATACCGAGGAAAGCACCAACCGTTGCGGCGGTGCAATCGGTATCATCGCCGCAGTTTACTGCAGCCAGCATAGATTTTTTGAAATCTCCCTCACCATAAAGGAGGCCTAAGACAACATAGCCAACATTCGCAGGAGCCTGAAACCAGCCGATATCCTCATCCATCTTGACCAGCGCATTGCGGACATCCTTCCAATCCTCGCCCCGATCATAGCCTTCCATTACGCGACAAATGCTTTTGGCAACGCGGCTATCTGCAGGGATCGCTTTAAGCGACTCTTCGATGATGGAGCGGATGCTTCCGCCCAAAAAGGCAAGGCTTTCCATGGTAACAGTGAATTGCTCCGCGATAGTGCCTTCTCCCATTCCATGATCTACGCAAGCATCCATAAAGGCATATTTTCTTGCAATCTCGGGGAAGCCGGGTGCCATGCATGCCCAAATTTCAGAGCGGATCCATGCACCGTTGGAATTCTTCCAGAAATCATTATGCATCTCGCCGCAAAGAGGGGGCAGCATTCCTGCTCTCATATTGGCTTTTCCGATGCCATATTCATTCCAATGGGGAGGAATGAAATTGATCCAATATTCTCCCAAATCTGCAGCAGAAAGGGTAGCAGGTCCAATCTCTTCCATGGCGCAAAGCCAGATCAGCTGCAGATCCAGATCATCATTGGGCAGGGGATCTCCCTTTTCGGTGGTAAATCCCTTCACATCCAGCATCTCTTGAATTTTTTCAAAAGGCCCACCGATGGTGCCGCCGATATTTTTGCCGATCCAGCAGGCATGGATCTTATCCAAAAGTTCTTTCCGATTTAAAATCATAATAAAAAAATCCCCTTTCGTTTTTCTTTATCATAAAACGAAAGGGGATTTTCGGCAATATCACATCTTTACCTAAATTTGTTGCGTTTTTTTACGATACTGGGCAGGGGTAACCCCCTCCCGCTCCTTCAATAACCGATAAAATGCGCTCTTGCTGCTAAAACCTGCCTGATCAGCGATCTCCTCGGCGGAAAGATCGCTCTCCCGCAGAAGGCGCAGGGCGCAGTCCAAGCGGCTTTGGTTGATAAATTCGGTAAGAGTTAAGCCATAGTGCTCCTTAAAAACCCTGCTGAAATAAGAAGGATTATAAAAGCACTGCCCCGCCAACGCCTCCAAAGAGAGGCGCTCGGTGCAATGGGCGCGGATATAATCCAAAAATTCAGGGGTCAGAGCAAGCTTTTCCCCATGCTCCACACCATGAGAAAGCTTGCGAAAAAGAAGGGTCAGCAAAATATTGGTCTGGGCCTTCAGCATCGTTTCCTGCCCCTTTTGGGGATGGGCGCATTCCGCTTCCATCTCTAAAAGAAGCCGCTCTAAACGAGAGCGCTCCTCGCCTGCGAAGAGCATCAGCGGATATTCCGCCTCCAGCTCCTTTTGAAAATCGGAAAAGGCAGAAAGAGTCAGAAGCTCAAAGGCATTTTCCTGCTCGATCAGCCGCTCACTGATCCATTTGGGATCCAGAAGAATATCGATAAATTCCATTCCCTCTTCGGTGCGGAAGGAATGCACCTGCCTATAGTTGATCAGCAGCAACGCCCCGCGGCGCACCTGATATTCCACCCCATCGATCCCATGAACACCGCTTCCCTTAAGGATATAGACCAACTCCAGAAATTCATGGGTATGCTCCTCAATAAAAGCATCGCTCCGCTTACGGCGCACGCTGACGCCTGCGCCATCCCGCCAAGCATATTGGTTGGGAAAGATTCTCATATCCCAAGATCCTCATAAACTGCATCGCGAATAGCGGGGTGCAGCGTATCGGGCGGCAGGCGGGAGCCGGTTACATGCTGGGCATAAAAGATGGCCAGCTCATTTTTGGTATCCACCAAAAGATAGCTGCCGGCGGCCCCATCCCATCCGAATTCGCCAATGGGAGAGCCGCCCTCCTCCGAGATCTTTACCCGCACCCCAAGGCCATAAGTATAAAGATCCTTCCAAGTGTGGTTACGGAAATCTTTGAGAGATTGCTCGTTTTGCTGATCCTCTTTGAAAAGTTCAACCGTTTCGGGGCGAAGCAACCCCATGCCGCCCATAGAGAGGGCAGAAATAAATTTGATATATTCCGATGGCTTGGTAATAAGCCCCGCGCCGCCGCTATGGTAATGGGGGGAGATGATATAGGGATTTTTAAGGCTGCGAGGCCGCGCGCTCTCCTTGCTTTCGGCAAAATGGGCGGCCATATGAGCGCGGGTCTTTTCATTTTCCTCAAAATAAGCATCTTTGATCCCCAAAGGTTCAAAAGCCCATTCCTTAATATATTCCCCAAAGGGCTTGCCTTTGATCTCTTCGGCCACTGCCGCCAGAACATCATGGCTCAAGCTATATTGATAGCGGCTTCCCGGCTCAAAGCTTAAGGGGATTTTAGCAATGGCATCGGCGATCTCTCTTGCCCCTGCATTGGGATTTTTGCGCAAGGCATCTAAAACGGAAGGGGCATTGAGATCATAATTCATTCCGCTGGTCATGGCAAAGCAATGGCGGATAAGAATCGGATTTTTCGGCTTTTCTCCATTGGCAAGGCGCACCTCTCCAAAGGCAGGAATATGATCGGAAAGCTTATCATCAAGGGAAAGGTTCCCCTCTTCGACCAAATGAAGGAGGGCGGCGCAGGTCAGCAGCTTGGTGCAGGAATAAAGGAAATAGAATTCTTCTCCCTCCACCGGCTCGCTGCCTAAATAATCCCGAAAGCCATATTGCTTTCTGAAAAGTTCCTTGCCATGCTGCCAGACCAAAATCTCGCCGCCGGGCACCCGGCGCCCCGGAATATATTGCTCCAGCAATGCATTTAATCTTTCGAATTTCATATCATTTTTCCTCATTCAGTTTGGAAGAAAGGAGCTGATGCTCGGTCAGATAGCGATAAAGCCGCTGATCGCCTCGCGGATCTTCCCCTTCGCTATATTTGCTGCTATAGGCAATAGAGAAGGTTTGAGCTCCCTCATCAATAATATAAGGGCTGATCTGGATCGCGGCGCTTCCGCTTCCTGCCGCAAATCCGCCAAAATAAATTACTCGGTTCCCAAGAACCAATAAAAATCGATCATTGGCCTCGGCCTGAAAAAGGCGAGAGCCGCCATCGGCAATGCTCCCCCGCACAGGGGCTTCCTTTAATCGAATTCGATGCTCCGCCCAAAGATAGCCTTCTATATCCGCATCGGTAAAGACCAAGCGGCCGCTCTTTTTGGCGATAGAGAGCATTTCGGCTTCGCTTTCTCCGCCGGTGAGATACTCCCCTTCCACCACATAGAATTTCAAAGAAGCCTCCCCCTTGCAGCCGCAAAGGCAGCAAAGAAGCGCCATAAGAATCATTAAAACTGCAATTTTTTTCATTGCGCTCACCTCAATGTATAGGGCACAATCGTGCCGTCCTGCTTTCGTACATTGGCGGCAGTAAGGCCATGATGGCCGGAGCCGAAATCCAGATAAAGCACTGCTCCGCCAATCAACTGATAGGCATCCCGATAGCGGCTCTCGGTGCCTTCATACCAATCAGGCTCCCCATATTGCCGATAGATCTCTGAAGGCTTTGCATTCTTTTTCAAAGAGGTAAAAAGAGTCATATTACGGGTTTGATAGAAGAAATCCTTGGGGCGCTTTTCCTGCTCCCAGGAACCAAAGATCATAGAGATCTGCCCGCCCTTAACAGCGCGCACCGCCCGAAGGGTTTCCCGCCCGTAGCCATAATCCAGATAATAGGTGCTACCGTCTTCCATATAATATACATCGACCAAATAGCTTTCCGCTTTAAAAGAAACCGAGCTAAAGCTACCGGGCTTTCCAAGGGCGGAAAGAATCTTTTGCCGCTTGGCGCCTTTTTTTAAAAGCTTTTCGGCAATATCCTTGCTATAGCGCTCGGTGGAAAAATATCCGCCGCCCTCTCCCAAAGGTTCTTTTTCACTCGGCTTGGTCTGGGCGGAACTGCCATCGGAGGGCTTTGCAGCCTCCTGCTCCATTTCGCCGGTTTGCTCGCCTGCACCCGTATTTTGATTTTGGGAAACGCCGCCGGCGCTCTCCAGCACCTTTTGCTCCACCAAATAGGCAAAAAGATCATGCTCCTTGCCGCTCTCATCGGTGAGGGTGGCTTTTTTTACCACATCCCGCTCGTTATAGGTTAGTTTCAAGGTGGCGCCGGTATCTAAAAGATAAGTAACTGCACCGGTTTCCGCAATGGTATATTTCTGCGGGCTCCCCAAAGCGGTAAGAACCTGCTCTTTGGTGGTATTCACCGAGAAGAAATAAAGGTCGCTCGTCGTGAGGCTGCTTTTCTGCGCCACTCCATAGCCGCTCCCGCCGCTATTTTCCTTTGCCGCCTCAGGCCCCTTGCTTCTCTTGCACCCGCCCATCGAAAGGCCCAGCGCAATGCAAATACTTATCAGAAGAATTCTTCTCATTATTTGCTTTTCTCCAATCTTGCTTTGCAAATTTCCCCATCCCTTTTAATCTGCTCAAACAAAGCTTCCTCGCTCTCGAAGCGCATCTCCCGCCGGATATAGCTCTTCAGCTCCACCCGAATGGTTTTGCCATATAGATCGGGGGCCTCTTCCAGAAGATGGGCCTCCAGATTGGCCTCCCCCTCTTTTTCAAGAGTGGGGCGCACACCGAGATTGGCCGCTGCAGGATAGCATCGATCCTCTGCCCACACCCAAGCGGCATAAACACCGAAGGGCAAAAGAAGCTGCTCTTTGGCCAAAGGGAGATTCGCAGTGGGGCAACCATGCTGCCGCGCAAGGCCCTTACCATGGGTAACCTCCCCCATCAGAGTGAAGGGGTGGCCCATTTTGGCCTCTGCCGCTGAAAGATTGCCCTGCTCCAGATCAGCGCGGATCGCCGAAGAGCTGATCCGCAGATCGTTCATCAGCTGATCCTTGATCTTCCGCACCGCAATTCCCTTGCCGATCAAGGTGAATTCGTTGCCAAGGCGATCCTTTCCAAAATGAAGATCCTCCCCGCAGATCAGGCCCACTGCATGAAGCTCATTTTTTAAAAATCCTTCCGCAAAATCCTCCGCAGAAACATCCTTCCATTCATCAAAGGGAAGGATGCGGATCTCCTCGATGCCATAGCGGCGCAGATAATAATCCCGCACCATCGGCGCGGTGATCCGCTTTCTGCCTTTGGTATTGCGATCAAAGGAAAGCACCATCGGCTCGGCCTGCAAAGAGGCGGCCCATTCCGAAAGGTGCCGCAAAAGTTCTTTATGCCCCAGATGAACTCCATCGAAATCTCCCAGAGCAACAATGCGCTTTTCGCTCATAAATGCGTTGCAACCTTAAATAAGGTTTCTCCGTCCTTTTCCAAAATTTCGCCGATCCCTAAAAGGGTTTCCCCCTGCCAAACAGTGCACCGCTCAAGGGGCAGGCCCTTGAGTTTTTTAACCGATACCTCGCAACCGTTTTTCAAAAGGGTGGCAAAGAAATCTGCCGGCTGATAGCGGGGCAGAAATGAAAGCACTTCCTCAAGGGGAATAATCGGGAGGGTGGCCCCCTCCTTCATCAGTTCCTCCAGAGGAGTAGCGTCTTTTAAATCAAATCCGCTTGTTTTGAGCCTTTTCAGGGCCGCCATGGTGCCGCAACCGCCCATAGCCCCCGCAAGGTCTGCAAAAAGGGAGCGAATATAGGTGCCCTTCGAGCAATCCACTTCAAAGATCGCCTCTTTCTTGGCAGGATCATAATCCAAAAGTTCAAACCGCCGGATTATCACCTGCCGAGTTGGAACCTCCACCGCTCTTCCCCGCCTTGCATGGCGATAAAGGGGCACTCCATCCACCTTGATGGCCGAATAGGCGGGAGGCTGCTGGGTGATCTCCCCCAAAAAGGCGGGGATCGCCCCTAAAATTTCCTCTTTGGCAGGGCAGAAATCCGGCATCTCTTCCACCGCCTTGCCGGAAATATCTCCGGTATCGGTAGCAAGGCCGAAGCGCAGAGTGCCCCGATAGCTTTTTTCGCCGGCGGTGAGCAGCTCGCAAAGCTTGGTGCCCTTCCCCACCAAAACCGGCAAAAGGCCGGTGGCCAAGGGATCCAAAGTGCCGCTATGGCCGCATTTTTCGCCGGTGATCCGCCGAATGCGGGCCACCACACCAAAAGAGGTCATATCGGTGGGTTTATCCACCAAAATCAATCCGTTCATGAAAGTTTCTCCCATTCCGAAAGAAGAAGCTCAACCATTTCTTTTTCCACCTGCTCATAATCCCCGTTCATGGAGCAGCCGGCCGCCATTTGATGGCCGCCACCGCCGAAACGGGCGCAGATCTCCCCGCCATGAAGGGCTCCGGTGGTGCGCAAAGAAACTTTATATTTCCCGCTCTCTTGCTCCTTAAAGGTAGCCGCCGCTGCAACCCCCTCTAATTGGATCGGCAGAGAGGAGATGCTCTCCAGCTCATCGGCACCTGCGCCGGTTTCTTGCTGCATCTTTTGAGAGATCAGCATCGATACAATAGCCCCATCGGCATAATAGCGAAGGGTTTCCATTGCTTTGCGATTGATCTCAAATTCCGCTCTGCTCTTGGTTTGAAAAAGCCATTTATTCAGAGCGGCAATATCTGCATCCGTTGCCATCAAGGCGGCAGCCGCAAGATGAGTGGCGCGGGTGGTATTGCCATATTTAAAGCAGCCGGTATCGGTTGCAATGGCAGTATAGAATGCCTCCGCCGCAAAGCGGTCGAGGGGGCAAAGCTCCGCCGCAAGGGCCACCATAATTTCGCCGGTGGCGCCGCAGGCGGGATCGATATAATTCATCTTCCCGTAAAAAGGATTGGTGGGATGATGATCGATCACAAGGTCTGCCGCAAGGGCGGCCTCTTTAAAGGCCCCCGCCATATCGGGGGAAGCAATATCAATGCAGCAAAGAGCCCCTCTGATCTCTCCCTGAAGCTCTGCTTTGCCCCCGCTCAAATAGCGGTAGCGGGGGCTTACGGGATCGGCGCAAAGAACCTGCACCTCCTTGCCCATTTTTTGCAAAAGATGGGCAAGGCCGAAGGCAGAGCCTAAAGTATCCCCATCGGGGCGCACATGGCAAAGAAGGGTCAACTGCTGCTGACCCTTTAAAAATGCTGCAATTTCCGAAAGAGAATTATTCTTCTTCATCGTTCTCTCCCGAAGGCGCAAGCCCTAATTCATTGAGCTTTTCATTAATATGCATGCCATACTTGATCGATTGATCGGCATGGAAAGAAAGCTCAGGGGTATAGCGAAGCTTAAGGCCCCTTGCCAAAGCCCCCCGAATATAGCTGCCGGAGGATTTCAGGCCTCGGAGCATCTCTTTTTCATCGCCGCTCAAGGCGGAAACGAAAACTTTGCATTCTTTTAGATCCCCTGTGGTCTCCACCGCAGTGATGGAAACAAAAGGAGGCACGCGAGGATCCTTCACTGTCGGAAGGATCTTCGCCAGTTCCTTGCGGATCTCTTCATTGATCCGCGCAATTCGATGGGTTGCCATTATTCTTTAATCTCCTGCATCTCGAAGGCTTCGATCATATCGCCTTCCTTCAGATCATTATAACCGTCAATGGTCATGCCGCACTCAAAGTTTTCAAGCACTTCCTTGGCATCGTCTTTAAACCGCTTCAAGGAGCCCAGAACACCTTCATAGATGACCACATTATCACGAATCAAGCGGATCGACGCATTACGAACGATCTTACCGCTCTTTACATAGCAGCCGGCAATGGTGCCAACACCGCTTGCCTTAATGGTTTGGCGAATTTCGGCCATACCCAGCACCACTTCCTTAAATTTGGGCGCCAGCATACCCTTCATTGCCGCTTCGATCTCTTCAATGCAATCATAGATCACGCGATAGAGCCGAATATCAACACCGCTCTTCTCGGCGGAAGCCTTGGCATTGGCATCGGGGCGGATATTAAAGCCCACAATGATAGCGCCGGAAGCCTCTGCCAGCATCACATCGCTTTCATTGATGCCGCCAACACCATTATGAATCACGCGCACCCGCACCTCTTCATTGGTCAGCTTCTCCAGCGATGCCTTCACTGCCTCGGCAGAGCCCTGCACATCGGCCTTCACAATGATATTAAGATCCTTCATATTGCCTTCTTGAATTCTTGAGAAGAGATCATCCAAGGAAACCTTATATTGATTTTGGGCGGCAAGCTTTTGATCATTCTTTCTTTGGTCGGCAAGCTCGCGGGCCAAGCGCTCATCTTCAACAACGAAGAAATTATCGCCTGCCTGAGGCACTTCTGCAAGGCCAATGATCTCCACAGGAGTGGAGGGACCGGCAGTTTTCAGCTTTCTGCCCTTATCATCTGTCATGGCGCGCACCTTACCGACTGCAGTGCCTGCAATGAGGATATCGCCCATATTCAAGGTACCGTTCTGCACCAATACAGTTGCCACAGGGCCGCGGCCCTTATCCAGCTTTGCTTCGATCACAGTACCCTTTGCGAGGCGGTTGGGGTTGGCCTTAAGATCTCTCATCTCGGCCACCAAAAGCACCATCTCCAAAAGGGTATCGATATTCTCATGCTTCAAGGCAGAAACAGGCACGCAAATAGTATCGCCGCCCCATGCTTCGGGCACCAGCTCATGCTCGGTCAGCTCCTGCATCACCCGATCGGGATTGGCAGCCTGCTTATCCATCTTATTGATTGCCACAATGATGGGAATTTCAGCGGCTCTTGCATGGTTGATGGCCTCCACCGTTTGAGGCATGATACCATCATCTGCAGCCACCACCAGAATGGCAATATCGGTAGCCAGAGCGCCGCGGGCGCGCATAGCGGTAAAGGCGGCATGGCCGGGAGTATCAAGGAAGGTGATATCCTCGCCATTGATCTGCACCTTATAAGCACCGATATGCTGGGTAATACCACCGGCCTCTCCGGCAGTTACATTCGCATCCCGAATGGCATCCAAAAGGGAGGTTTTACCATGGTCAACGTGGCCCATAACAACCACAACAGGGCAGCGCTTTTGCAATTCGGCAGCATCGTCCTCCCGATCGTCGATCAACCGATCCTCGATGGAGAGAATGATCTCTTTTTCCACCCGAATATCGAATTCCTCGGCCACCAGATAGGCAGTATCATAATCGATGATCTGAGAAGCGCTTGCCAAAATGCCAAGGCCCATCAATTTTTTTACCACCTGCGCCACATTCACCTTCATGCGAAGGGCAAGCTCACCCACTGCGATCTCTTCGGGCACCTGAATCTTCATCTTGGCCTGCTTTCTCTGCAGCTCGATTCTCTTCAGCCGCTCGGCCTCGGTCTCTTTCTTTTTCTTCATGCCATATTGGCCCTGCTTTTGCCAATCCTTCTTCTTTTGAATCTTTTGCTTGGAAGAAGAGAAATTGCGGCTCTCATGAGAGGAAGCAAGATCCATCAGCTTATCATCATATTTTCCGAGATTAACATCATTGGCGCGGGTATCCACCACCCGCATGGTGCGCTCATAGCTTTGCACCTCTTTGGGGCCCTTTTCCTTCTTTTTAGGCTGCTGCACCGGCTTTACCGGCTCGCCCTTCTTGAATTCCTTTTGGGAAACAACAGCAGGCTTTTGCGGCTCGGGCTTTCTGGGCGCTTTTTCCACAAGGCCGATCTTGGGCTTTTCGGGCTTCTTTGCTTCCTGCTTGGGCGCATCCTTTTTAGGCTGCTCCTTCTTTGCAGGCGCCTTCTCCACAAGGCCGATCTTGGGCTGCTCCTTCTTCACAGGTGCTTTCTCAACAAGGCCGATCTTCGGCTGCTCTTTCTTTGCAGGCGCCTTCTCCACAAGCCCGATCTTCGGTTGCTCCGGCTTTTTGGGCTCTTCCTTCTTGGGTTCTTCCTTTTTAGGCGCGGCCTTTTTGGGCTCCTCTTTCTTCACCTTCGGTTGAGAAACCAGCGCGAAATATTCATTGAAATTCGGCACCTGATTTTCTTTGGTATAGTGATTAAAAAGATAATCCAACTCTTGGGTGGTGAGCACTGCCATATGGGTGCGCTCTTTTTCCTCCAAGCGGTCTAAAAGCCCCATCACATCGGTGCTCTTTACACCGAAATCTTTTGCAAATTCATGAATTCTGTATTTTTCCAAATTACTTACCCCCTTCGATATTTTTCAAAAGGCTACCGGCAAATCCATCATCTAAAACACTAACGATGCAAACCGGTTTGGTGCCGATGGCGGCACCGAGATCATTTTTATTCCAAGGCAGGCCGACTACCGGAATTTTTTCTTCCTCGGCGGCTGCCTCAATATTTTTGCGGGTACGCTCTGCGCAATCTGCAGAAAGGAATACCACCTTCGCTCTCCAAAGAGCGGCAATGGTCATATCATAGCCATAGCAAAGCTTTGCGGCTCTGCGGGCAAGGCCAAGAGTTTTCAAAAAGCGATCGTTCACGATTTTGCCAACTCCTCCCGAAGCTGCCGATAAACCTCCTCCGGCACACTTTTGCCGAAGGCCCGATCCAGCGCTTTGGATTTTTCAAGCCGCGCAGCGCAGGAAGCCTCTTTGCAAAGGTAGGCGCCGCGGCCGGGAGCCTTGCCGGTGAGATCCAGAGAGCAGATTCCCTCTTTATTCATCACAACCCGCACAAGCTCGCGCTTTTGCTTCATTTCTCTGCAGCAAAGGCACATCCGCATAGGTATCTTCTTTTCTTTTGCCAAGCCTTACTCACCTACTTTAGAGAGCGGCTTAATATCGATCTTATAGCCGGTCAACTTTGCGGCAAGGCGGGCATTTTGCCCTTCTCTGCCGATTGCCAGAGAAAGCTGATCATCGCTTACAACAACGGTGCAGGTATGATCGCTTTCATCTGCTGCCACGCTCAGGATTTTTGCGGGGGCAAGAGCGGATGCGATATAATCCTCGGCATTTTCGCTATAGCGGATAATATCCACCTTTTCACCCTTCAGCTCATCGCAGATCTTGGTAATTCTCATGCCGCGGTTACCGATGCAGGCGCCCACAGGATCCACATTCTCATCATGGGAATATACCGCGATTTTAGTGCGGCTGCCGGCCTCGCGGGAGATGGATTTCACTTCAACAGAACCATCGAAAATTTCAGGCACTTCCAGCTCAAAGAGGCGGCGCACAAGGCCGGGATGGGTGCGGGAGATCAGCACCTGAGGGCCTCTTTGGGCCTCCCGAACCTCAACCACATAGATCTTTACATGATCGCCGGGATTCAGCTCCTCGCCGGGGATCTGCTCATTTTTGATCAGCATTGCCTGACTCTTGCCGATATCCAAGATCGCATTACCATTGGGCTCCACCCGATTAACAACAGTGGTGATGATCTCGCTTTCCTTGCTGTTAAACTCCTGATAAAGAAGCCCTCGCTCTCCATCGCGGATGCCATGGATGATTACTTGCTTTGCATTTTGGGCGGCGATGCGGCCAAATTCCTTGGTCTTGATCTCTACCTTTGCTTCGCTTCCCAGCTTCAGCCGCTTATTCACAGTATCATGAGCCTCTTCCAAAGAGATCTCCAATACCGGATCGGTTACCTCTTCCACAACCAATTTCTTTTGGATCAATTTAATTTCGTTTTTCTCCCGATTGATCACCACTTCAGCATTATCTGCGGTGCCATAGGAGCGCTTCACTGCTGCAAGCAGAGCCGCTTCCACCTTTTCCAGCATATAATCAGCCGGAATGCCTTTTTCTTCTTCAATCAGAACCAGCGCTTTGAAAAATTCTGCGTTTTTCATTCTTTTTCCTTTTCCTCCTTAAAGCAAAGACAAATCCTTTCCCCGGATTTGCTTCCCTACATTATATTAATTAAAACTTACCAAAATCAACAAAGGGGCGCACAAGCCTTGCCTCTTTTAAATCGATCTCCATAGCGCCCTGCTCGGTTTCGATGGAAAACTTTCCGTCTTCATACCCGATAAGAGTGCCAACCCAGAAATCGCTTCCCTCAAAAGCTTTAAAAAGCTTAACCTCGATCTTCTCGCCCATGAAATAAAGAAAATCCTTTTCCTTTTTTAAATGGCGATCGAGCCCCACCGAAGAAACCTCCAGATAATAATGCTCCTTGATGAAATCCGCTTCGTCCAGCAAGGGATCGATGGCGCGGGAGACTGCTTCGCAATCATCAAGATCCACAACGCCCTCTTCTTTGGTAATAAAAAGGCGCAAATAATGATCCGGCCCTTCCTTCAGAAATTCCACATCAAAAAGCTCAACCCCGCATTCCTCTGCCACCGGCTTTGCCAGCGCTTCCACGCGGGTTGCAATGCTTTCTTTCATCCTTCTTCCCTCCTTCAAAGCAGCCATGGATTTTGCTGCTCTCTTGATTGCAAAAGGAAAGAGGTTCGCCTCAAACGAACCTCCTTGCTATTCAAACTATGGTTAGTATACCACATTATTTTTAATAATGCAAGTATTTTTTAATAATTTACCATTCCAGCTCGATGGTTTCCCTATCATAAAGATGCTGGGCATTCTCCAGAATCAGATCCACCTGCATGGTATCGACCACAAATCTTCCCCCGCCATTCAAGGCGCAGAAGCATTTCAGATCGTCTATCGGGTAAAATTCCATGGTTTCCACCTTGCCGGTTTCCTTCACAGTAAATTCCACCCGAACATAAGGATCCTCGCCTTGGGGCTCCTCATCCATACCGGTGATGCCGATATTAAGAATATGCATATAAAAATCAGAGAAGGATTCGCTTTCTACCTTGCGATGATTAATGGTAACATCCATATTACCCTCATCATCCTTATCCCCGATCTTAATGGTATAGTTTTTCCCGTCGCCGGAAATATCGATTCTGGAAAGGGCATCGGCCGAGCGGGTATAGATCATATTCTCGCAGAAATCCACCAAAGAAGCTTCCAGAATTGCGGAATCGGCTTGATCCACCGCATGGACAAATTTGCCCCCCTTGCGATAGCAATATTGCATGCCTGCATCGCTGATATCGCCGAAATAGAAAACCTCTTTTTTCCCGTTGATTACCGCGCTGAAGGTGGCGGCAGGATCATCAAGGCCGAATTTCTTCAAGGCGCCTTCTTCGGTATTATCGCCAACAATGCTGCTGGTAGAAAGAGCCGAAAGCAGGCCCACCAAATGATCGGTGGCGGAATTGGCAAGAGAATGCCTGATGGGCGCAGTCATAATATAGCTGGTGCCCACTTCGTCCTCTGCAAGATCATCATTGATCTTCACTGCGATGGCCTCCTTGCGATTCTTGCCTTCAAGCTCCATCGCGGTGAGGCCGCCTTGCTCGGAAACTGCATCGGAATAGGAAGTGATGGAATCGGAATAAAATTGATAGCGCGCGAGAAGCACTATATCGGGAATAGAAGTGCCGATCAGGTAAACCGCATCGTCGCCGCTTTTGCGGCAATAATAATTGCCGGAAGCAGAAGTGATTCCCAGATCAAAGCGATAGCTATCGGCATCGTTGGTAACAGTGAAGCTACCGATCGGATGGGCAAGGCCATATTCCTTCAGCTGCTCTTCGCTGGGGCTTGCCACCACTTTTTTGGTCGCTTTAAGCTCCCCGATCATATCCAGAAGGCTTGCAACATATTCCCCGCTGACCGGATAGCCCTTCTTACCATCGATATAATAGCTATCTTTGGCAAGCTTCACCAATTTATAATCATCAAAGGAATTTTTGATTTCCAAAGAATCGGCTTCCGAAAGGTTGGTATTCATCAATACAACCTCGTTGCCTTTTTCATCGCCGGCCTCCTCCTTGGGCAAAACAAACGCAACCAATACCCAAAGCAAAATGCCAAGCACAAGCGCCACCCCTGCAAGGATCAGCGCAGGTTTCAGTTTCTTTATCATAAATATCTCCTCCGGATAAATACGATCAGGCCGATTATCAGGCAGATGCCGGGGATCACACCGATGAAGAAGATAGAAGCCCAGCGAACGGTAGCGGTATCCAAGGTCATCATGGTGCTGGCCGCTTCCTTGCCAACGATCTCTTCCTCATCCTCGCCGATCATCATCTGATAGATATCATAAAGGAAAGCGCCATTGCCATTATAGGTCATATAATACTCATTGAGCATCTCCACCGAGCCTGCGGCAAAGAGATGGCTATAAACAGGAACATTATCGAGATATTTATAGCGAGTGGAAAGGGCTGCCAGATTGAAGGGGCCCTCCTGATCGCCCTTGGCCTGCCCGTAGCCGGCATTAAGGGCGGTGGTCTTTTTGGCATAGGAACCATCGGAAGTCAGCAAAAGGGCTGCCGTTTCGGTAATCTCTTTGGTATCAAAGAGCAGCGTTATCGAAGAACTATTGGGCACCACGCAAGCGTAATCCATGGTAAGCTTTTGGCCAACCACTTCCTCTTCGGTGAGGGAAGGAATGGTATAAAGGGGCGCGGTTTCTGCAGGATTGGCATAAGCAGATGCGCTATAGTCATCGGTTTCCAAAACGATATTTTCCTCCACGCGAATTCCCCAATCGGCCAAGAAGGCATTCAAATTGGGCAAGGTAGCGTTTTCCGGATTATCGAAATAGAAAAGATTATGCTCATAGTTATAATCATTGGCCAGAAAATCCTGCAGCTGGCGGATCTCGCTTTGGGAATAATCCACCGCAGGGCCGCAAATCACCATGCATTTAGCCAAGGGATCAAATTCGGTAAGCTGATTGAGCTTAACTTCTTCCACATCTGCGCCGTTATTGGCGATCAGATTCATCAAGGCTTCATAGCCGCTCTCGCCATGGCCGGTAACGAAATAAACGAGGGGAACTTCCTCTTTGGTTACATATTTGATGGCGGCAGCAAGGCATTCCTCGGTCTTATAGGTAAGGGCACCGGTATTGCTATCCGATTGATAAAGATCATTGAAGCCGATCACGCGGATCCGCTCCTTGCTCTCTACCACAATAGAGCCTTCCTGAATATTATATTCCTCCCCATATTCGCTCATGGCGGCGGGGTTTACATCGATATCGATAAAGGAATAATCCAGATTCTCGGAAAGGGCGGCAAACCGCTTCACTGTTTCGCGGAATTGCTCGGGATATTCATCCTCTTTATACATAATGGTCAGCTTGATCTTTTCGTTCTTCACCAAAGAACGCACCGTTTGCTTGGTGCTATCGGAAAGGCTATAAAGATCATAGGAGGTCATATCCAGCTTCCAGGAATAGGCATCGGCCAGCAGGGAGAAGATCACATTGATCATCACAACCACTGCAACAAAGGCAACCGTTAATCCGGTGGCAACGGAGCCATATTTAAATTTACGGCTTTTGAAAAGCCCCTTCAGCTTTTTGGAAAAGGCAGCCATCAGCTCCACCTCCTTTTATCAATGATCCGAATGATCAGGAACAGGAAAATCACAGTCAGACTCAAAAAATAGAAGATCGCAGAGAAATCGAAAAGCCCCGTTGATAAATTCTGAAAACGGGAAGAGATGGAGATCACATTAACGATCTTGGTAACAACCGCATTATTCAGCACATTGCTTATCGCATCGCAGATGGCAAAAAGCAGCAGGGTGAAAAAGCCCATCATAAAAGCAATGATCTGGCTTTCGGTGATGCAGGCCATCAGCATGGCAATGGCAATATAGGCCGCCCCCGCCAAAAGGATCGCCGCATAGTTGCCGATCAATACACCGGTTTCCACAGTACCATAAATATAAAGGAAGCCCACAGAGAAGATGCTGGGGATCAGGCTCAAAAGGAACATGGAATAAGCGGCCGCGAATTTGCCCAGCACCATTTTAGTGATGCTGATGGGCGCGGTGATCAAAATCTGATCGGTTTTATTCTTTCGCTCTTCGGGGAAAAGCTTCATGGTGAGGATCGGAATGGTCAGGATCATCACATAGCAGCTATAGAAGAAATAATAGCTGACCTCGGAATTATATTGCCCCACATTGAAAAGGCTGAAGCAAGCACCCATAATGATGGTATACAAGAAGAGGTAGACATAGCCCACCGGAGATTTTAAGTAAGAGCGAAATTCTCTTTTCCAAACTGCGATCATTCTTCCACCCCTCCTTCATTGGTAATCAGGCTCACAAATACATCTTCCAGACTCATATCCATGGATTTGAGGCCAAGGAGCGGCAGATTGCGCTCGGAGAGCATCCGGAAGAGCGGTTTGCGAATATCAATAGCGGGCGCGGTTTCAATAAGAAAATCCCATGCGCCCTTTTCTTTTTGGGCGATCTCTTCTGCTAAAACCACACCGTCTAAAGAGCGGAGGGCCTTTTTGATCTCGGTTTTAGCGCCGGCAATTCTGGCCACCATGCGGCGGTTACCGGCAGTTTCATAGGTGAGGGCATCGGCATTGCCATCGGCAACCAATTTGCCCTTATTGATAATAATGATCCGATCGCAGACCGACTGCACTTCCTGCAGAATATGGGTAGAGAGGATCACTGTATGCTTCTTGCCAAGGCGGCCGATCAGGCTGCGGATCTCAATGATCTGCCGCGGATCCAGCCCAACAGTCGGCTCATCCAGAATCAATACCGGCGGATTACCCACCAAAGCCTGCGCAAAGCCAACTCTTTGGCGATAACCTTTGGAAAGGTTTTTGATCATTCGATTATATACATCATCGATCTTGATCAGCTCGCAGATCTCCCGAAGATGCTCTTTTTTGGGGAATTTGCAACCCTTCAGGTCATAAACAAACTCCAGATATTCCTTCACCGTCATATCCATATAAAGGGGCGGCTGCTCCGGCAAAAAGCCGATCATCCGCTTGGCAGCGGTGGGATCCTCTAAAATATCCACGCCATCGATAACAGCAGTGCCGCTATTGGCGGAAAGATAGCCGGTTAAAATATTCATTGTGGTTGATTTTCCGGCACCGTTGGGGCCGAGAAAACCCACAATCTCGCCGGTCTCAACCGTGAAAGATACATCGTTGACAGCGTACTTATCGCCGTATTTTTTCACGATATTTTTAACTTCGATCATTGGGGTTACTCCTTAAAATGATTTTTGCATGTTCATTCTATCATAATTCATGGGGGATTGCTATGAACAGTCTGTAAATATTACTCCTCGCCCTTCACGATTGCAATTCCGAGCTCCTTCAGCTGCTCTTCCGATACTTCAGAGGGGCATTCGCTCATCAATTCCGATGCATTCTGCACCTTCGGGAAGGGCACCACATCGCGCAGATTCTTCAGCCCAAGCATCTGCATTACCAAGCGATCAAGGCCGATTCCCATGCCGCCATGGGGAGGCGCGCCATATTGGAACGCATCGGTCAGGAAGCCGAATTTTTGATGGGCTTCTTCGGGGGAAAGCCCCAGCATTTTAAACATTCTGCTCTGCAGATCGGGATCGGTAATCCGAATAGAGCCGCTTGCCAGCTCCACACCATTCAAAACCAGATCATAGGCCTTCGCCCGCACCTTGGATTTATCCTCTTCCAGATAAGGCAGGCATTCATCCAAAGGAGAGGTGAAGGGATGGTGCATGGCCACCCAGCAATTATTATCCTCATCCCAATCGAAGAAGGGGAACTCGGTGATCCAAAGGAGAGCGTAGCCCTTCTTTTCCACCTCCAGCTTATCGGAAACGATGGTGCGCAGGGCGCCCAAAGTGCCGAGCACAATGCTATTCTTGCTATCGGCCACAAAGAGGATCGCATCCCCTTCCTCGGCCCCTGCCCGCTGAAGGATCGCCTGCAGCTCTTCCTCGGAAAGGAATTTCGAGAAGGGGCAGGTGATGCCATCGGCAGTCCAACGAATAAAGGCAAGGCCTTTGGCGCCGATGCCTTTGGCATGCTCGGTCAGCTTATCGATCTCTTTACGGGAGAGCTTGGCGGCGCCGCCCTTGGCATTAATACCTCTTACGCTGCCGCCTGCTTCCACAGCCCCGCTGAATACAGAAAAGCCGCAATCCTTTGCAATATCGCTGATATCGAAAAGCTCCATTCCATAGCGCACATCCGGCTTATCGGAACCAAAGCGCTCCATGGCCTCTTTATAAGTGAGCCGAGGCAGGGGCAGGGAGATCTCTGCGCCCAGTGCTTCCTTAAAGAGGCGGGCCATATAGCCCTCGCCGATGCCCAAAACATCTTCCATATCAACAAAAGACATCTCTAAATCGATTTGGGTAAATTCCGGCTGGCGATCTGCTCTTAAATCTTCATCTCTGAAGCAGCGGGCGATCTGCATATAGCGATCGAAGCCCGCCACCATGGAAAGCTGCTTATAAATTTGCGGGGATTGGGGCAGGGCATAAAAACTGCCGGGATGAATACGGCTGGGCACCAAATAGTCTCTTGCCCCTTCAGGAGTGGATTTCATCAGGATCGGGGTTTCGATCTCGATGAAGCCGTTTTCATCAAAATAATCTCGGGTGATCTTGGTGATGCGGTGGCGCATCAGAATATTGCCCTGCAGATCGGGGCGGCGAAGATCCAGATAGCGATATTTCAGCCGCAACTCTTCATTTACATTACTGTTTTCCACAATTTCAAAGGGCGGAGTTTTGGCTTTGGACCAAACCTTCACTGTATCGGCCAGAATCTCCAAAGCACCGGTCTTCAGATTTTGGTTAACTGCACCGCCCCGCTTGGCCACGCTGCCGCTGACTTCCAATACATACTCGCCTCGTACGCCGAAAGCAATATCAAAGGCCTCTTTATTCACCGATTCATCAAACTGCAACTGCACAAGGCCGGTGCGATCCCGCAGATCGATAAAGATCAGGCCGCCCAAATCTCTTTGGCGCTGCACCCAACCGCAAACCGTTACCTTGCTGCCGATTTCCTTTTCGGTGATCTCACCGCAATAATGGGTTCTTCTCATTTTAAAAATTCCTCCAACCATTTAGCATCCAGCGCGGAAAGGGAGATCTCTTCCTGCTTTCCGTCGGCCATTCTTTTAATTCCGGCAATTCCTTGCTCCAGTTCGCTATCGCCCAGCACCATAGTGGCCCGCGCGCCGATCTTATCCGCATATTTCATTTGGGCCTTCACCGAGCGGCTGATCAAATCATATTGCGCGGCCGCCCCGCCGGAAAGAAGCCGGCTTGCGATCTTAACCGCCTCCAGCTTGGCAGGCTCGCCCAAGGGGATCATAAAGAGATCGCAATCCCCTTTCTTCGGGGCATCGATCCCTGCCTGCTCCAAAACCAGCATGAACCGCTCCAGCCCCATGGCAAAGCCGATCCCCGGCTGCGGAGCGCCGCCGAACTGCTCGGTCATGCCATCATAGCGGCCACCGCCGCAAACAGTGCCCTGCGCACCGATCTGATTGCTGACAAACTCAAAAACAGTGCGGTTATAATAATCCAACCCGCGCACAATGCGGGGATTGATGGAATATTCGATTCCAAAGGCATCTAAATAATTTTGCACCGCCTTAAAATGAGCATCGCAATCCTCGCAGAGAAAATCGGTAATCAGGGGCGCATCTTTCGAGATCTCTTTGCAGATCTCGCTCTTGCAATCAAGGATCCGCATAGGATTCTTTTCCAACCGCTCCAGACAGGTGCCGCAGAGGCGCTCTTTATCTTTTTCGAAATAAGCGATCAGCGCTTCTCTGTATTTTGCGCGGCATTCCTTGCAGCCGATGGAATTAAGCTCCAGCGAGATCCCCTCCAGACCCACTTGCTTGAAAAGGCGATAGGGCAAAGAGATCACCGTTGCATCGGTAATGGGATCGGGAGCGCCGAAAAGCTCAATGCCGAATTGGTTAAACTGCCGCAGGCGGCCCTTTTGGGGGCGCTCATAGCGGAAGCATTGGATCAGATAAAAAAGCTTTGCGGGCAGGGCATCGTTGAAAAGCCCGTTTTCCACAAATGCCCGCACAATTCCTGCAGTGCCTTCAGGGCGCAAGGTAACCGAGCGGCCGCCTTTATCCTCGAAGGTATACATTTCTTTGGAAACCACATCGGTGGTCTCTCCCACACCCCGCACAAATACTTCCGTATGCTCAAAAACCGGAGTGCGGATCTCTTTAAATCCATATTGAGCGCATAAATTTCTGATAATTCCCTCTATCCATTGCCAACGATAGGAATCCTTCGGCAGAAGATCCTGAGTGCCTTTCGGGGCAGTTACCTGAGCCATAATTTTCTCCTTTTTCTTTTGAACTTTAAGCAAACACGAATAATCCGAACCTGATTTTAAGGGGCGGATTTTACCTTTTTGTGGTGGGCATTGCCCACCAGTCGCAGAATGCGACTGCGATCTGCAACCAGATCGCACAAACGGTGAAATTTGAATAATTAAGAACT